>JANOQU010000181.1:0-2676 GCA_031422355.1 Actinomycetes bacterium | reverse complement strand
GCAGGCTTTGACACAGTGCCGAAGATCGATGGTCTCACCAATGAGGCAGCGCAACAGGTCCTTGATGACTACAACCGGGCTGGAGAGTCGTGCGAAACTTCCGCTGGACTTCGAGGAGCAACCCGTTCTGTTGAAATTTTGGTGGGTGACGCGCTGGCATTGACCTTTCCAGCGGAACTCAATACCTACGCAGAATCCCTCAGTTTGGATTTGTCGACCGAACTGAAGGGTGCTCTCGGATGAAACACTGCTTGTCAGGCTTCTGCCAGATAACCGCTGTACACGGCCGACCAGCCGGGTTCGTCCGACAATTCACTGCTGTTCGGGAGCGATCAGTCGGACGAACCCTTCGCGGGTAGCCCGATCCCGTCACCAACCTGATTGGCGAGCCAACGAGGCGACCTCATCCGCCGAGAGACTTTCGATAGCGGACATCGGTGACGGTCACGCCGAGAATCGCTGCTTCGGACACGGCTCCATCGGCAACCCAACCCTCGGATTCGTAGAGACCACGTGCTCGTTGGTTCTCCACGATCACCCAGAGAACTGCCTCGGCGAAGCCGTTGGCGCTGAGTTCGGTCGTTACCTGACGAAGCAGTGCACGGCCGATCCCTCTACCCCAATGGTCGGGATCGAGGTTGATTGCGTACAGTTCGCCACAGTCAGACGAAGGTGTGTCGGCCTGCTCTTGACCGAAGCCGGCGACGCCCACGACCCGGTCCGCGATCTCGGCGACGAGAACCGGACGCAAGTCCGTCCTCGCGCTATGGCTGCGCCACATAGTGGTCCGGTCCCCCGATTTGAGGCCGTCGAGGTACTCACCAGGCATGATGCCCCGGTACGCACTTTGCCAAGCACGGACATGGAGACAACCCATGGCCTCGGCGTCGCCGTCGGCCGCAACTCTGATCGTGAGGCCCTTGGTACTCATCCAATCGATGGTGCCAGCTTCAGGCATCGCGTGCAACCGACTTCCGGCAGCAGTGAGCACGCCACGAGGGGGTCAACCGCTGACATGAAGTACGCCCTTGGTGCTGCAACGGTTCACCCCTTGGCACGGAGCGGGACCAAGGGCGCGAAACGTGCCACGCCGGCCGGCGAGCTAGCGGCCGGCGAGCTAGCGGCCGGCGAGTTCGATCACTTTGTCGCTGGCGTCGATCAGCCAGCCGGGGAAAAAGCCCACGACCAGGGTGAACGCGACGCACGAGGCGATTGCGATGCCGGTGGACAGGGGCACCCTCACGGCTTCCGCGGAATCGGTCTCGCCCGGTTCGGCCATCCAGACGCTGATCATGATCCGCAGGTACAAGAACGCCCCGATCACCGAGGTGACCATCGCGATGATCGCGAGTGCGTAGCTGTCCTGCTCGACCGCCGACTGGATGACGCCGAACTTGGCGACGAAGCCAGACGTGAACGGTACGCCGGCTTGGGCAAGCAGGAACACGGTCAATGCCAGCGCCAAAGCGGGCTTGCGCTTGGCCAGTCCCCGGAACGAGTCGAGGTCGGTTGCGTTATCGCCGGTACGGCTGACAAGGGTGACGACGCCGAACGTGCCGCCGACGAGCACCGTGTACAGCAGCAGGTACAGCATCGAACTCGGCATACCGCTGGCGGTATCCGATCCAATCGTGCTGCCACCCGCATGTCCGGCCGCTTCGACACCGATCAGGATGAAGCCGGCGTGACTGATCGACGAGTACGCGAGCATCCGCTTGACGTTGGTCTGTACGACTGCCGAGACCGAGCCAACGACCAACGTCAGGACGGCAATTGCCCAGATTGCCGGCCGCCAATCGTCTTTCCAGTTCGGAAGCGCAACGACCAGAACTCGCAGCATCGCTGCGAACGCAGCGGTCTTTCCTGCCGACGCCATGAACAGCGTGACCGGCGATGGCGCACCCTGGTAGACGTCTGGCGCCCAGAAGTGAAATGGAGCGGCCGCCACTTTGAAGCACAAGCCGACCAGCAGTAGCCCGACACCGACCAGGACGAGGGCGTCTTTTCGGTCGGCTGACACATTGTCGAATGCGGCGAGGATCTGATTGAAGTTGGTACTGCCGGTGCCGCCATAAATCAGCGCGATTCCGTACAGGAAGAACGCCGACGAGAAACTGCCGAGCACGAAGTACTTGATCCCGCTCTCCTGGCTTTCGGTCCGGCGACGATGGCTGGCGGCCAGTACGTACAACGCGATCGAGAGCGTTTCGAGACCGAGGAACAACACGATCAAGTCGTTCGACATGACCATCACCAGCCCGCCGATCGCGGCCATCAGATACAGCGCATAGATCTCTGGGCCGTCCATGCCTTCGCGCCGCAGGTAATCGTCGGTCACGAGTGACGCCAGGATCACGGCGATCAGAATCGTGATGGTCCCGAACATCGAGAACGCGTCGAACGCCAACGCATCACCGACCAGGAACTTCGGCCCTTCGTCGGAGATGTCGTCCCATTGGATGAAGGTCAGTACGAGTGCAGCGAGAGCGATGGCAACCGTTGACCACGAATACGCCCGCTTGGGCCATGTCGGCGTCAGCGCGGCGCCGACGAGCAGTATCAGCCCGCCGCCGAGCAACACCAACATCGGGCTGAGCGCGAACCAATCGATCTCTGGTGCGACGAATTCAGCGAGCATCACGGCTCCTCGGTCGATTCAGGCTCGACCGACCCGGA
>JANOQU010000180.1:0-9432 GCA_031422355.1 Actinomycetes bacterium | reverse complement strand
TCGCCCGCGAACTGCAGCGTGAACGACTGGCCCGAACAGCGAGAGCAAGCCATGCCGAGATGACGGCCCGTTCTGAGTCAGTCGCGGAGTTGCTGTGCGCCGAACTCGCCGTCGACGGACTCAGAACGGGCCGTCATCTCGGCATGGCTTGCTCTCGCTGTTCGGGCCAGTCGTTCACGCTGCAGTTCGCGGGCGACGAACGCGGTCGCGGCCCATGACGCCAGGCGCTTCGGCGTCGATGCCCACCCGCCACTGGTCCATTCCGGCCGCAAGTGCACATCAGGTCGAACCGGGTCTTCCGGGTCGCCCCCTTCGTCGGCCGTGGTCCCCTGTGACATCAAGTCGAGTTGGCCCATCGCCGGTATCGCGGCGGTCGATAGGTCGTGGAGCATGGCCCATACCCGACTCGGTTCGCTGGCCCAACCACCGAAAATCAAGCGGTGAACGGCCGAGAGATCCCAGCACTTCGAGACTCGGACCCCGGCGTCGATCAACTGACGCGCGGTCTCGTTGCTCCACCACACCCATTGCGGCCGCAACGCCTCGTCGATCGCGCCGATCAAACCTGCCGCAACAACTGGGCTGGATTGCGAAACCGCCCACGAGGTGGTGGCGGATGCGATGCCGATCCCAACGCCGGCGGCCGCCGACACGGCCAACGGCTCGCCCCGCTGAAAGCCGGTCGCAACCAGCGCCTCGAACACGTCGACATCCACGCTCATCGCCGACGAGGTCGCGCCTCTGCTTGATGGGTGACCTCCTCCGGCGGGCGCACGTTGCGGAACATCACCAGCAGTAACACGTCGTAGATCAGCTTGAGCGAACCAGCGATGATCAGTGGCCAACCAACGGTGCTGTGATCCAGCATCCAGCCGGCGGCGATCGGTGGCAGCGCGCTGGCAAGGCTGCGCGGCACGTTAGTGAAGCTCGCGGCTGCGGCCCGTTCACCGGGCGAGACCACGGCCATCACATAGGACTGGCGAGCCGGAACGTCCATCACCGAGAGCAAACTGCGGCCCAATAGGCAGACGATCGCGAGCCACAGGTTCGGCATCAGTGCGGCGCCGATCAGCAGAAATTGAGCGGGGATGTGGGTGAACGCCATCGTCCGCACCAGACCGATCTGGGCGGCGAGCCGGACGGATGCGAATGCCGAGACCGCAGAGCCAACACCCATCCAGAACAACAGTGCACCCGCGGCCCCGACCGAGAGGTCGAAGCGTCGATAGAGCCACAGCGCCAACAACGACTGGACCGCAAATCCACCGCCGAAGGAGTCCAGGCTGAACAACGCAGCGAGCCGATAGACGATCCGCTTCGAGGCACCGAGCGGCTGGGCACGCTGGTCGTTTGCCGGTTCGATCGATGGCGAGAGTGAGCGGTAGATCCCGAGCGCGACGACTCCGGCAACGGCATAGGCGACGAACACCGACCGCAGCGCTTGGGTCGGCGACAGGTCAGTACGCTCGGCAACCCAGTCGGGAAGGCCCGCGAACAACGAGCCGACGGCTGCGCAAATACTGCCGACGAACGCATATCTCGCGAACACTGCCGTACGCCGATCATCGCTCACCGTCGAGGGCAGCAACGATTGCTCGATCGGCAGGAACACACTCACATCGCCACTGCTCGGATTCATCGTGCCGATCGCTCCGACGATCAACAGGACCGCGAACACCGACGTCGTTGCGTAGGTGAATCCAGTCAGAATCATCAGCCCGGCGCCGGCACACAGGATGCTGCGACGCGAGAAGCGATGGCCGACGAAACCAGTGGCGAGTGTCAACGCGGCCGAGCCGAGCATCATTGCCGCGACCACCACACCAATGCGCGCCCCGCTGTAGCCGAGCAGGCTGAGGTAGGCCGAAAGAACCACTGCGACTGCGCCGTCCACGAATCCGCGAACGCCACGAGTGGCGGTCAGTCGCCTCCGATCACCGGCGCGGTCCTCTGCCCGATCGCCTGCCCGATCAGCAGCGGTCACGGGCCGCGCGGCTCGCCTGCTCAGTCGCCGGCGACAGGGATACGAAGCGGCGCTTCTGCCAATTCCTCGGCCCGGATCCGCTCGCCGTTCTCGATTGCTTCGAGGAGGTGGATCGAGATGTCGGCGACGCGCACCTCTGACTCTTCCTTACCCGCGGCCTTCACGCCGTCATCCAGCATGATGTAGCAGAACGGGCAGGCGGTCGCGACACGCGACGCACCGGTCGAGATTGCTTCCATCGCCCGCTCGTCGTTGACCTTTGTACCGATGGTCTCTTCCATCCACATCCGTGCGCCGCCGGCACCGCAGCACATGCCCTTGGTGCCGTTGCGCTGCATCTCGACGACCTCGATGCCCTTGATGCTGGCGACCACCTTGCGCGGTGCCAGGTACACGTCGTTGTGGCGACCGAGGTAGCAGCTGTCGTGGTAGGTGATTCGCTCTTCGAGGGTGGCTTCGCTGACGTCGAGTTGGCCGCTCTCGATCAGCGATTCGAGCAGTTGGGTGTGATGGACCAGTTCGTAGTTGCCGCCGAGTTGCGGATACTCGTTCTTCAACGTGTTGAAGCAGTGCGGGCACTGGGTGATGATCTTGCGGACACCCATCCCGTCCAGCATCTCGATGTTCGGCATCGCCAGCATCTGGAAGAGGTACTCGTTACCGCTGCGACGCGCTGAGTCACCGGTGCACATCTCCGATGGGCCGAGAATCGCAACATCGATGCCCGCCCGCTTGAGCAGCTTGGCCATCGACTGGGTGACCTTCTTGTTCTTGTCGTCGAAGGAGCCGGCGCAACCAACCCAGTACAGGTATTCGGCTGTGAAGGGTTCGCCCGGATCGACGATGGTGACATCGAGGTCCTTGGCCCAATCGCCGCGCTCGCCCTGGGCCATACCCCACGGGTTGCCCTGGTTCTCCATCGCCCGATAGGCGTTGCCAAGTTCAGCCGGGAAGTTGCTCTCCATCAGCGACAGGTAACGACGCATGTCCAGGATCTTGTCGAGAATCTCGATGTTGACCGGACAGATCTCATCGCAGGCACGACACGTCGTGCAGGCCCAGAGTTCCTCGGCGGTGATCCGCTCGAAGACCGAGTTCGACGTGATCGAGATCTCGCTGACCGTGCCGATCGGAGGCGACACCTGACCGGTTGCAGTATGGGCAGACGTCGCAGCCATCACTTCGCCGACCTTGAGCACGATCTCGCGCGGGTCGAGCGGCTTGCCGGTGGCATGAGCCGGGCACACACTCGTGCACCGGCCGCACATCGTGCAGGCATCGGTATCGAGGAGTTGCTTCCAGGTGAAGTCTTCGACGACGGACGCGCCGAAGGTCTCAAGCGACGTCTCGGTCAGGTTCGGCATGGCCTTCATCGCGCCCTTGGGACGCTCTCGGTCCTTGAGGTACATGTTCAGCGGTGACGTGAACATGTGGCGCAGCATCGTGATCGGCAGGATCGCCAAGAATGCGATGAAGCTGAGCACATGAGCGCCCCATGCGATCTGATGCCACAGGTCGAGATTGCTCGCGGACATGCCGTCGAAAAGTTTGCTGAGTGGGTAGCCGATGAAGCTCCACTTCTCATAGCTCGGCTGGTCGATCTGAGCGATACGTACGGCTTCAGCCCAGAAACCGCTGAGCCCGATTGCAAGGAACACTCCGAGGATCAGTGCGTGCTCTGGCTTGGTCTTGATTCTGATTCGGTACGGCCGCTGGATGTATCGGCGAACGATGGCCCACACGATGCCGCCGGTGAACACCAGCCCGGCGAAGTCGCCGAACATCGAATAGCCCATATAGACCCGGCCGTGCAGGAACTTCAGTTGCTCTGGCAGTTGATGGTCGACTTCCAGCACGGTGGTCACACCGAGCAGACCGAGGAAGCCGAAGTAGATCATGCTGTGCATCAACCCCGCAGCCGAGTCGCGAAGCAGGGTGCGCATGTAGACGCCAGCCCGGAAATCGGCGGCTCGGCGCTTGGCATTCTTCAGCGTTGTGCGCCGGCGATCTGGTCCGCCACGCTCCCAGTTCTTGACCCGATCGGCGAAGGCGAACGATCCCCACACGAGAAGCGCCGGAATGACCGTGTAGAACGCAATCTGGAGCGGGCCGGGGATGCCGGAGAAGGTTTCGCGAGTGATCTCGCTGTCGGAGTGCCATTCGGTGATCAGCGGGATGATGCCCGACACCACCGTGAAGATGGCCATGAAAATTCCCATCGCAAGGACGAGTTGATATGGCTTGAAGCGCTTCGGGGTCTTGTCCGGCGCTGGGGTCGACGCGTGAGTGCTCATGACGTTTCAAACCCTAGTTGGTGGGATCACCAGGCAATGGGGTCGTCTTCGTCGCTGGCTCGATGAGGGCTGCTCTACCGAGACAGATCACGCCCACGTCGGCAATTTGTCGCACCATCTGAGACATTGCGTCCACGAGGGTGTTGTTTGTCTCGGTGGCGACGGGCACAACGGTGCAACCACGCCCAACCGACTCAGCCGTAGTAGCTGCTCAGCCGTAGTAGCTGCGATCGAGGTCGCGGATTCGGCCCGAGAGCGCCGCCAGCAGCTTGTGCGACAGCGCTGGGACTTCGTCGATCACGGCCGCGAAATGGCGCTGGGTGATCAGCAGCAGCGTGCAATCTGTGTCGCAGGTGACCGTTGCCGTGCGTGGGCCATGGTCGAGCAACGAGAGTTCACCAACGATGGTGCCGGGTCCGAGTGACGCGACCTTCTTGCCATTGCGCCGAACCGTGACTTCTCCTTCGAGAACCACGAATGCCTCGCGCCCGGTCTGGCCCTGATCGACGATCAACGAGCCGGCCGGCATCGTGATTTCGTCGCCCGCCTTCGCGATCTTCTGGAGGTCTTTGGTGGAGCACGACGAGAACAACGAAACGCTGCGCAGGTGCTCGAGTGACGCCTTTTTGCTGGCCATGCAGCGACTATACGCAATTTCGCACGTCCCATGGAACGTGTCTCAGCGTGGGCTCTCGGCATTGTGCCTGCCAATAGCCCTACGATGCAGGAGTGTCAGCGATCCGGGACGGGTACGCCAAGGTGCGACCTGTTGTACGACTCGTCGTCGCCCTCGCCATCACGAGTGCCCTCGCGGCCCAACTTCAGCTCGCATCGGCTCGCGGCAACATCAACGCCGGCAACTTCTTCAGCTTCTTCACGGTCGAGAGCAACGTTGCCGCGGCGCTGATGTTCCTGGCCCTCGAATTCATGCCCGGCTCGGCACTCAACTCGCTCGCCCACCGGCTCCGCCCAGCAGTCACTCTGTATATGTCGATGACCGGAATCATCTACAGCGTCCTGCTCGCGCCGGCGTCGGCCGATGTCGGCTTGACGGCGCAGTGGGTCGACGTCGTCGTCCATATGGTGGGACCAGCAGTCGTGCTCATCGATTGGTTCCTCGCCCCGCCACAAGACCCGCCCGAGTACGCCGAGATCCGGACGTGGGTGATCTTTCCAGTCCTGTACGTGATCTACAGCCTCGTCCGCGGTGCAATCGTCGACTGGTATCCGTACCCGTTCCTCGATGCTCGCCTCGACGGCGGCGGGGGCAAGGTCGCGATCTCGATCGGCGTACTCGCCGTGTGCGTGGTGGGATTCGCGTTCGCGTTCGTCAAGTTGACGCCGCGATCGTCGACGATCGAATGATCAGGACGGAGTGAAGTTTTCGAAGTACCGGCTCGGGGTTGGTCCTCGCTGGCCCTGATACTTGCTCCCCCGGGCACCCTTGCCATACGGATTATCCGCTGGTGTCGTCATCTGCACAAAGCTGATCTGGCCGATCTTCATCTGCGGATAGATGGTGATCGGCAAACTGGCGACATTGCTCAGTTCGAGCGTGATGTGTCCATCGAATCCGGCGTCGATGAAGCCAGCGGTCGAATGGATCAACAGCCCGAGCCGACCGAGCGACGACTTCCCCTCGATCCGGGCGACGAGATCATTCGGCACCACGATCCGTTCCAGCGTGGACCCGAGCACGAACTCGCCGGGGTGGAGCATGAACACGCCATCGTCGGCGATGCTGACCAACTCGGTCAGATCCTCGAGGTCTTGCTTGACGTCGATGATGCCGGTGGTGTGGTTACGGAAGACCCGGAACAGGTTGCCGACTTTGACATCGATTGATGACGGCTGGATGCACTTTTCGTCGAGGGGTTCAATGATGATGCGTCGCGCCGCAATCGCCTCGCGTAGGGAACGGTCAGACAGAATCACGAGCGGGTAGCGGGAATCGGACCCGCGTATCTTGCTTGGGAAGCAAGCGCTCTGCCACTGAGCTATACCCGCAGAACCGCTTCGATGATAGTCGCTGCGGCGGCCGGATCACCACACGCGAACCGACCGCCGCGCTCAGACTCCGAGCATTGCCCGGTCGGAGTCGACCATCATCCGGACCAGGCCAGCAAAGGTGGTCGCTGGTTCCCAGCCGAGAGCAGCACGCGCCTTGCTGGGGTCGCCGAGCAAATAGTCGACCTCTGACGGCCGGAAGAAGCGCTGGTCACTGACCACGTATTGCTCGTAGTCCAATCCGGCGTACGCGAACGCCTCGGCGCAGAACTCGCGTACGCTGTGGGCGGCCCCAGTCGCGATGACGAAATCGTCCGGCGTGTCGTGTTGCAACATCTGCCACATCACGTCGACATAGTCACCAGCGAAACCCCAATCGCGGTAGGCGTCGAGATTGCCGAGATGGAGTTCGGTTTGCTGACCGGCAAGGATCGAGGCAACGGCTTTGGTGATTTTGCGGGTCACGAAATTCTCGCCTCTCCGCGGGCTCTCGTGGTTGAACAGAATGCCGTTGCACGCGAACATCCCGTAGGCCTCGCGGTAGTTCACGGTTGCCCAATAGGCGTACACCTTGGCGAACGCGTACGGGCTGCGCGGATGGAATTGGGTCTGTTCGTTCTGCGGGGGTGGTGACGCCCCGAACATCTCCGACGACGATGCTTGGTAAAAGCGAGCCTGGACACCGGCGACCCGCATTGCCTCCAGCAACCTCAGGGTGCCGAGCCCTGTGACCGAACCGGTGTATTCGGGCAATTCGAAACTGACCTGGACGTGGCTCTGCGCGGCCAGGTGGTAGACCTCGGCCGGCGCAATTCGGTCGAGGACACGGACCAGGCCGAGCGGTTCGTCGAGGTCGCCGTAGTGCAACGTCACCCGGTCCGCTGCGTCGCCGTGGTGCAACCGTTCCAACCGATCCCGCGAGAGCATGCTCGACCGACGCACCAACCCGTGAACTTCGTAACCCTTGGACAACAGCAGCTCAGCGAGATACGAGCCGTCCTGACCGGTGATTCCGGTGATCAAAGCAACCGTCATCGCGACAGTCTCGCGTGTTCGTCAGTTTGCGATGTCCACGATCCCCGGGTGCCGGTCCCGCCGCGGCTTTTTGGTGAAAAAGACGCCCTTGTTCCCGAAAAACCCCGTGACACGGGGCTTCGCGGGATCATGGGCGTGAAATTCACCACTCTCGCCGACGAATTCGGCACCACAGGATCAGCTGGCAAACCAGCCGTTCACGTCAGCCAACAAATGTGCATCAGCCGACGAGAAGAAACACACCTCACCATCGGCAGACACCGGCGCAATCACCGCATTCGGAACAACCTGACCCGCCACATAATTCAAACTCGACGCCAACGGACGCTCACCACACGGGAACACCGTCACAAACCCAGGCCCAACCGGATCAACCACCGTCACATTCAACGACACCGCACCAACACCCAACAACGGCACACCAGCAGCACCAGCCACCTTCACCTTCAACACCTTCCCAACACCCCCATACCGCTGCTTCACCACAACCACCGCACCATCAGCCTCACCAGCACGCGTATCAAACAGGCGGATCGGGGCGACCGGGATCAACAGCTTCCCCGGTGGCACCACAACCGGTGGCACCACACCCGGTGGAACCACGACTGGCGGAACCACGACAGGCTCGTCGACGGGCGTGACGGTGATCGTCACCGTCACCGGTGCCGACTGCAGCGCACCGTCGGTCACCCGGTAGGTGAACGAATCCGAACCATTGAAGTCGGCCACCGGAACGTAGGTGAACGCCCCGGATGCCTGCAACGCCAGCGCGCCGTTCGACGTGCTCGACGCCAGTTGCGCCGTCAACGACGGGCCATCGATATCGCTGTCATTGGAGAGCACGCCCGGTGCAGCGACCGTCAGGGTCACGTCTTCGGCAACCGTTGCGGTGTCGGCAACGGCGACCGGTGCGTCGTTGACCGCGGTGACGGTGATCGTCACAGTCACCGGTGCCGACTGCAAGACGCCGTCACTGGCCCGGTATCGGAACGAATCGGTGCCCGCAAAATTTGGGTTCGGAACGTATGTGTACAGCCCGCTTGCCAGCAGCGTCACGGTTCCGTTGGAGGGGCCCGAGCCCGCCACGAGCGACGCGGTCAAGGGAGAGCCTTCGACATCGGAATCATTACCGAGCGGCCCCGGTGCGGGGACGGTCAGTTCGGAATCCTCCGCGACCGTGCCTGTGTCGTTGACACCGACGGGTGCGTCGTTGACGGCGGTCACCGTGATCGTAACGGTGATCGGTGCCGACTGCGAGGTGCCGTCACTGACCCGGTAGGTGAACGAGTCTGGGCCGACGTAGTTCGCGGCCGGGGTGTACACGTACCCGCCCGATGGCGACAGCGTGACGGTGCCGCCGCGCACTGGCACCGTCGCCTCGACGGCTGTCAGCGAACCGATGGCGGTGTCGATATCGGAGTCGTTCGAGAGAACGCCCGGCGCGGCGACCGTCAACGTCGTGTCCTCGGCAATCGTGCCGGCGTCGCCAAAGCCGGACGGCGCATCATCGACCGGAGTCACGGTAATCAGCACCGTGACCGCACCCGATTGCAACGTGCCGTCAGAGACCCGGTAGTCGAACGAATCCGGACCGGCATAGTTGGCGGTCGGCACGTATGTGTAT
The DNA here is from genome assembly GCA_031422355.1 of Actinomycetes bacterium. Classification (GTDB taxonomy): domain Bacteria; phylum Actinomycetota; class Acidimicrobiia; order Acidimicrobiales; family Ilumatobacteraceae; genus WLMZ01. The sequence continues at coordinate 488 of JANOQU010000180.1, read as the reverse complement.
CCGCCGGTCGCCAGGAATGTCAGTGAGCCATGGCCGGGTCCGGCCCCAGGCACCAGGGTCGCAGTGAGCGTGTCGCCATCGACGTTGGTGTCATTGGCCAACACTCCCGGTGCAGCAACAGTCAACGTCGAGTCCTCTGCGACCGACGCCGAATCGGCGTTGCCGACCGGCGCGTCGTTCACCGGCGTCACCGTGATCGACACCGTCACCGGGGCCGATTGCAACACCCCGTCACTGGCCACGTAGTCGAACGAGTCAGGGCCGACGTAGTTCGCTGCCGGGGTGTAGGTATAGCCACCGGTGGCCAGCAGGTTGAGCACGCCGTGCGACGGACCCGATGACTCGACCGCTGTCAGTGGCCCGCCATCGACATCACTGTCGTTGTCCAGAATGCCCGGCGCCGCAACCGTCAGCGCGACATCCTCGGCAGTCGTGCCCGAGTTCGCAAGTGCGACCGGCGCATCGTTCACGGGCGTGACCGTGATCGA
>JANOQU010000179.1:0-10282 GCA_031422355.1 Actinomycetes bacterium | reverse complement strand
GTCAAAGGCGCGACGATGACGCATTCGGGGATCGAAGAGGAACTACGCGGCAGCTACGCCGGTATTGCCCACCCGGTCTTTATCGACCACCTCAAGAACCTCGGCATCACCACCCTCGAACTCCTGCCCGTCCACGAATTCGTCCACGACGCACACCTGGTGGAGCGCAATCTGCGCAACTACTGGGGCTACAACTCGATTGGCTTCTTCGCCCCCCACCACGAATACTCGCATCGCCACGGCCAAGGCCAACAGGTGCAGGACTTCAAGCAGATGGTCAAGACGTTGCACCAAGCCGGCATCGAGGTCATCCTCGATGTGGTCTACAACCACACCGCAGAGGGCAACCATCTCGGCCCGACGCTGTCGTTCAAAGGCATCGACAACGCCGCCTATTACCGGCTGGTCGGCGACGACAAGCAGTACTACATGGACTACACCGGCACCGGCAACACCCTCAACATGCAGAATCCGTTCGTGCTCCAGTTGGTGATGGACAGCCTGCGCTACTGGGCAACCGAGATGCACGTCGACGGTTTCCGCTTTGATCTCGCCTCGACCTTGGCACGCAGCTTGCACGAGGTGGACAAGTTGTCCGCGTTCTTCGATCTTGTCCAGCAAGACCCGGTGATCAGCAAGATGAAGTTGATCGCTGAACCGTGGGACGTGGGCGAAGGCGGCTATCAGGTCGGCAATTTCCCGCCGCAGTGGGCGGAATGGAACGGTAAGTACCGCGACTGCATCCGTGATCATTGGGCCGGAGGGTCCCATGGGCTAGGCGAGTTCGCCTACCGGATCACCGGGTCGAGCGACCTTTACCAGGCCGACGGCCGCAAGCCGCATGCGAGCATCAACTTCATCACGGCTCACGACGGATTCACGATGCGGGATCTGGTCAGCTATCACGAGAAGCGCAACGAGGCCAACGGCGAAAACAACAATGACGGCGAGAACCACAACCGCGGATGGAACTGCGGCGCCGAGGGTCCGACTGACGACGAAGCAATCAATGCACTGCGCCGTCGCCAACAACGCAACATGCTGTCCACCCTGCTGCTCTCCCAGGGTGTGCCAATGATTCTGGGCGGCGATGAGTTCGGCCGCACCCAGGGCGGCAACAACAACGCCTACTGCCAGGACAACGATGTGTCGTGGTACGACTGGTCCAGTGTGGACACCGATCTGCAAACGTTCGTCGCCGGTCTGATCGCGATGCGTCGGGACCACCCCACGTTCCGGCGCCGCCACTTCTTTCAGGGCCGGACACTGCACGGTGAGGGCACCGTCGATCTTGCCTGGTTCGATGCCGCTGGTTCGGAGATGAACGACGGTCAGTGGAACGAGGGGGACCTTCGATTCGTGGCGATTTTCCTCGGCGGGGGCTCGATCGAGCAGAGCGCGAGAGGCGAAGCGGTCACGGACACCGACTTCATCTGGCTGATCAACGCTGGCCACGAGCCCGTCACGATCACCTTGCCTGAATCTCGTTGGGGCGAGCAATGGCGAACCATTCTGTGTACGGCCACGGGCGAGATCGACGGCCCCGATGCGCTGACCTACGCGGCCAGCACAGCGGTCGAGATGGACAGCCATACCCTCACGCTGCTCGAACTGGTCCCTGTCGCGGCGTCATGATTTGGCCGATCGCACCGATGAAGGCAACCGCTGGGCGCTTGCCCACCGGTCCGAGTTGGGTGTTCGAGCCCAAGTGGGATGGGCATCGGGCGCTTGTGCGGGTCACCACCGATGGCGTTGGCGGTCGCGTTGTCGACGCTGTCAGTTCCACCGGCCAACCGCGAATGCAGCGATGGCCGTGGTTAGCCGAGGTCGTCGACGTGATCGATGCGGACGCGGGCGTCGTGGTTCTCGATGGTGAAGCGATCGCAGCCGGCGACGACGGCAAGCACACTTTTCAGTCGCTGGGTCGCGCCGATCGCAATCACATGTTCGTCGCCTTCGACATCCTCCAACTCGACGGCCGAGACCTCACCGCACTGCCCTGGAGCGAGCGACGCCGTCTGTTGGAAACGGTCGTCTCCCCATCGGGTCGAGTGCTGATCACCCCAGTCACCAACGACGGCGATGCGCTGATGACCGCAACCAAGGCGACTGGATTCGAAGGAATCATCGCCAAGCGCATTGACTCCATATATCTACCGGGCAAACGCACGACGAACTGGATCAAGGTCAAGCATCGGTTCGAGCAAGAGTTCGTGATTGGCGGCTACCTGCAGGGCGACGGCGCCAGGTCGACGTCGTTTGGCTCACTGCTCCTCGGCGTCTACGACGGTGGCGTGTTGCGCTTCGCTGGGGCAGTCGGAACGGGATTCACCGATGCCGCCCTGGTCCAGATTCGTGGCCTGCTGCAACAGCGCAACTCGATCGCATGTCCGTTCGAACCGGTACCGAAGATGGTCCGGGGAACGGCCAGGTGGGTGACGCCGGATCTCGTCGCGCAGGTCACATTCGCAGAGTGGACCGAAGACGGGCACCTGCGCCATCCGGTGTACCTCGGTCTGCGCGACGACAAGTTTGCTTCCGACGTGGTTCGCGAACGCTAGCGACGGTGCTCGCGACCGAGATCAGGCAGACTTGCGAGTCCTGGCTGGCGCCTTCGCCGCGGCCTCGACGGCCCGCTTGTCGGCTCGCTCCGCCGCTTTCTTGACGGTCGGCTTTTTGGCCGGCGCAGTCTTTTTCGCCGCAGCCTTCTTGGCCGTGGCAGTGGTCAGGCTGGTGGCGGACGGATGGGTCGCCCGTGCCGCCTGGGCTTCGCGCAGGCTTGCTTCAAGGGCCGCTGCAAGGTCGATGACCGCTGCCTTCGCCGCGGGCACTTCGTCGAAAACGGGCTTCTTGCCAGCGGCTTTGCTCTCGATGATCTTCTCGACCGAGAGTCGGTACTCGTCCTGGTACAGGCTCGGGTCGAACTCTTCGCTGAGTGCCTCGACCAAGGACTTCGCCATCAGCAGTTCCTTGCTCGAGATTTCGACGTCGTCGAGCGTCTCGAAGCCTTCGACCGATTGCTGGTCGACGAGTTCGTCGGGGAACACCAATGTCGACAGGGTGAGGTACGTGCCGTCGGAGCGGATCGCGGCGAGGTACTCCTTCTGGCGCATCACGAACCGACCGATGCCGACTCGGCCGGAGCCATCAAGTGCGGTCGCAAGAAGCGCGTACGGCTTGGCGGTTTTGTCGGGCACGACGAGGTACGAGGAGTCGTACATCAGCGGGTTCAAGTCCTCGACCGGGACGAATGACTCCAGGCCGATCTCTTTCGATTTCGCCGGAGCGAGCGGGGCGAGATCGTCATCGGTGATCAGGATGTAGTTCTCAGCCCCCATGTCGAAACCCTTGACAATGTGCTCGTTCGGCACTTCCTCACCCGTGGCCTCGCTGACCTTGCGATAGCGGATACGTGACATCGTCTGGTCATCGAGTTGGTTGAAGGAGATGCTCTTACGCTTGACGGCCGGCATCAGCCGGATCGGAATCGAAACCATTCCGAACGAGATTGCGCCGGTCCAAACAGGTCGTGCCATACGAACAACAGTACCCGCCTCGTCCAGCCACAAACAGACCGAAGAATTAGAACGTTGGGAGTTCCTGCTCGTGGCCGATGAGAGCCCGAAATGGGTCGCCTTGTTTGGCCAGCCGCGCAAGCACGTCGCGGATCGTCCAGCGATCCGGGCGGAGATCTGGATCGTCGAGTTCGTCCCACTCGATTGCCACGGAGACCGGGGCCCCGTTGGCCGGCCTGATGCTGTACGGCGCGACGAGCGTTTTGTTGATCGCATTCTGGGTGTAGTCCAACCGGGCCAGGCCTCGCCGTTCGCTCTTGACCCACTGCCAACTGACCAACTCCGGCACGACCCGGCCGACCGTGCGCGACAGCGCCTCGACGAACGCCGAGGTTTCATGGAAGCTGTACCCGGCCCGAACCGGAATCCAGATCTGAATGCCGCGCTGCCCCGTGACCTTGGCCCGAGCGACCAGTTGCAACTGTTCCATCGCGACTCGGAACAGGCGGGTGATCGCGAGGGTTTCGTCCCACGTGGTCGCCGGCCCCGGGTCGATGTCGACGAGCGCATACGACGGCTGCTCTGGCGAATGTGCGGTCGACGTCCACGGATGGATCTCGATGCCGGCGAAGTTGGCGGCCCACACCAACGACGGCGCACCATCGACGAGGAGATACTCCCGGGTCTTGTCCGAGTCCGCCAGTGGGTTCGGCCAACGGCGGATGAAATCGGGCGCATGGGTCGGGACGGCTTTGTGCCAGAAGCCCTTCTTCGCTCCGTCGATACCGTCTGGGAACCGGTTGAGATTGACGGGACGACCGGACAGGTACGGGGTCACCCACGGAGCGATCTGGGCGTAGTACGCAATGATCTCGCGTTTGGTCACGGCTGGCTCGCCGTCTCGACCCGGCATGATCACCTTGTCGAGGTTGGTCAACAACGTCGGTTGCCCTGCCACGATCCATTCACCCTTGGTGTCGATCGCCGCGAGCGCTGCCAGTTCGATGGCGGTGGCACCGGGCCACCGGCCAGGCTTACCCTCCACGACATCGACGTTGGTCCGCCCGCTCAGCACCGACAGCGGATGATCTTCCGGGTCCCAACCCGGCACGGCATCGTCATCGTTCTTGTGGATCAACAACCATTGATCGTCCCGGCTGCCCTGGCGAGCCGTTCGCACGATCACGAACCGACCGCGCAGTTTGCGACCGTGCAGGATGAACTTCAATTCTCCGGCGTCGACGGCCGTCCGGGGATTGGCACTGGCTGGATAGGCCGGGTCCGGCTCCCACCAGCCGTCGTCCCAAACGATCACGTCGCCCTTGCCGTACCCGCTTGGGATGTCCCCTTCGAACCAGCCGTAAGCGTAGGGATGGTCTTCGACCTTGACTGCCAGAGCCTTTCGCTGCGGGTCGCGGCTCGGACCCTTGGGAACTGCCCAGCTGACGAGCACACCATCGATTTCAAGCCTCAAGTCGTAGTGCAGCCGAGTCGCGCGATGTCGCTGGACGAGGAACCTCAGCCGACCACTGGTGTTGGCGAAGATCGACCCCGCTGGCTCCGGCGTCGATCCGAAATCACGCATCGATTGGTACGTCTCAAGGCTCATACCCGCCTCAGCGTTGCCCACCCAAGTGGAACCACACAACCGTGTGTCCGTCGTTGGTGTGCGAACCCCACCCAATGGCCAAGTCGTCGATCAACTGCAGGCCTCGTCCCGAAAGATCGTCGCGCTGGGCCCGGCGATTGACGAGTTGCGCTTCTCCGCGATTGCTCACCTCGACGCGGATGACCGCAGCGCCCGGCGAGCTGATCGTCAGCTTGATCGGCCCCTCGCCGTGAAGTACAGCATTCGAGACGAGTTCGCTGACAAGAAGTTGCGAGCGTTCGAGCGTCTCTTCGGGAAATCCCCAATCGGCCAGCGTCGCGGACACGAACCGACGCGCAGCACGCGGCGACGCGACGTCGTGGTCCAAGTCGAGTTGTGCTGTCCGTTGTTCCATCACGCGACGCCTCGTGCAGCGAACGTCAGCGGGCGCGCCGACCAAGGCCGATGATAGTCATCGACGTAGCCGCGTGTGGAGGTTCGCAGGTGTCTGCACCGCCCGTGCATTGATCGACGCACCGTAGTCACCCACCTCCAAGAGGTTCAGAAAGGTTCTCCGGAAGAACAAACTGCTCGTGCGAATGTTCCTGACGAGCCGCCTTGACGATGACCTGCAGCGCGCCCGAGACCGGGACCGCAAGCAAGGCACCGAGGATACCGAACAGTTCCACACCCACGAGAACGCTCAGCAGCACCACGAGTGGATTGACGTTGACCTTGCGGGCCATGACCCATGGGTAGATCACGCCGTTCTCCACCTGTTGATAGATGACGAAGAAGATCAGAGCGATCAAGCCAGCCGTCGGCGAGTGCAGGTAGGCCGCAATTGCGCATACCGCTGCACCGATGGTCGCCCCGACAAGCGGGATCAGGTCAGCGAACGCAACGAACAGCGCGAGAACCACCGGGCTCGGCACACCGAGCGAGACCAGACACACGAAGGCTGCAGTCCCTGCGACCACGCTGATCAAGAGATTGCCGATTACGTAGCCACTGACTGCACCTGCAGCGTCCACAGCGATTCTCTTCACCGATGTCCGGCGCCGCATCGGAACCAGGCCAATCGCCGTTTTGCCCATCGCAGACGCCTGACTCAGAAAGAGGAAGGTCAGCAGGGTGATCGTGATGAAAGCGAGCACCACGCTGAGCACGGTCTGCGCAGCCTCGAACGAAGAGTCCTGCAGGCGGTCGGCAGCGTTGGACAACTTCTGCTCGTTCTCTTGGACATAGCTCTCGATGTTCAACTTTTCGACCAGATTGCCAATCGGACCCTTGCCATCGGCAGCGTCGTGTACCGCGCCCGGAAGGTCGGAGATGATTGCGATCAACTGAGTTCGGACGGGGATGATGAAGAGTGCGATGACGCCGAGCATGACGGCCAACGTCGAGAACACGACGATGCCCGTTGCCAAACCACGACGATCGCCGAGGCGGTCCTGCACCCGCCGAACGAGAGGCGCAAGCACGATTGCGAAGAAGCCGGCGATGACAACCCACACGATGATCCGCCCAGCCGCCTGCAAAAGTGTGACTGCCGCTATTGCGGCAGCGACAACTCCGACTGTCCCGATGATCGTCCTCCACGGAACCGCAGACCACGTTCTGTCGGGATCGGGCTCCGAGTTGTTGAGTTCGAGGCCGTTGAATTCGAGCACGCGTGCACCGTTCCCAATCATCCGGAGAACGAAACGCTCACATTGGCGGGTTTATCCACTTCTGGGCGGGGGTAATCATCTGCCGGTGGCGTCGCCACCGACGCACATGGAGGTGCATTGATGGGTTTCATTCTGTGGATTCTCGCCGTCATTCTGGTGATCTCGGGGATCGTCGCGATCACCCGCAAAGAGGTCGCCTGGGGCGTAGTGCTGGTCATCATCGGTCTGCTTGTCGGCCCCGGAGGCGTCAGCGTCTTCACCTGATCTCTTCACCTGTGTCAACGAAAATTTCGCTGATCAGGTTTGGCAAATCACGGCTGCGGGTACCCGACGTCTCCATGACGTCGGGCGATTCTGTATCGTCCCACGGGCAGATCGTCGCACGGTCAGCAGCGCACCAAAGGAGACGAGATGAACGAGGCCAATGTCGAAGAGGTCGGTAAGAACGAATCGATCAGGGTTCTGATTGATTCCGACGGAACGGTCATTGCAGAGGGCGACATCGACCTTGCCGGTGGACCGTTGCTCGACTCCGCAATTCTGCGGACAGAGAACGCTGAGCCGGTCGTCATTGACCTCGAAGCAGTCGAGTTCATTGATTCTTCTGGCCTGCGCAGCCTGCTGGCGGCGAGCCGCCGCGCAGACGGTCGCGGCACGACGGTGGTGCTGCGCAATCCGTCTGCCGGCGTGCTGCGGCTGTTGTCGATCACCGGCACCACCGAACAGTTCCAGATCGAAGGAACGAGCGAATGAGCGCCGCAGGTGATTCAGCCACCTCGTTGGCCGCCGGACCCATCACGCTGGTCATTCCGCCGGTTGCTTCGATGGTACGCGTCGGCCGACTCACGGCGAGTTCGATCGCAAGCATCGCCGAGATGTCGATCGACGACATCGACGACATCAAGATCGCCGTGAGCGAGATGATCACGCTGCTGATCCAGAGCGGCAATCGGTCGGCAGTCACACTGCGATTCGAAATCGTCGACAATGCATTCATCGTCGAGGCTGCAACGCCGGCGTCGTCCCTCGACCTCGGCCGCAACGACGTGGCGCTCGCAACCGCCGTTCTCGATGCAGTGTCCGACAGCCACGAGGTCGCATTCGTCGATGACCGCATTTTGATGCGAGCGGTGAAGTCGACGACGGCACTCGCCACACCGTGACGGATCGAACATGAGCCGCAGCGACACACCGTACGACGAGGAGGGGCTGCGGCAACGGTTCCGAGCGTTGCGCGAGATGCAGCAAAGCGGAGCTTCAAGCGCAGCGGTCAACAGGCTCAGAGACGAGATCATCGTCGAACATTCATGGATCGCCCGCACCGTCGCTCGGCGCTTCGACCAGCGAGGAGAGGCATTCGACGATCTCGTTCAGGTCGCATCCGTGGGCTTGGTCAAAGCGGTCGACAGATTCGACGCTGAGTTGGGAACGAACTTCGTGTCGTTCGCCATGCCCACCGTCGTTGGCGAGGTGCGACGCTACTTCCGAGATCACACATGGAGCCTTCGCGTACCCCGCAGCGCAAAGGAATTGAAGCCGTTGATCACCAAGGGCGTCGAACATCTCCAGCAAGAATTGGGGCGCTCCCCGACCGTCGCCGAAATTGCCAACCACCTTCAGTTGAGCGTGGACACTGTGTTGGAAGCAATGGAGGCTTCGGCTGCGTATCGGGCTTCGTCACTCGACGCGCCGGCCCGCGCCGGCGACGACGCACCCGAATCCCACCGCGCCCTGTCCCAGACCGACCGCGAGTTAAACCGGGTCGTCGATGCAACCGCGATCAGGCAGTTGCTGGACACACTGCCCGGTCGGAGTCGGATGATCCTGTACCTGCGCTTCTTCGAGCACATGAGCCAGGCCGAAATCGCCGAACATGTCGGCACGAGCCAGGTCCATGTCGGCCGACTGTTGAAGGCAGGTCTTGAACAGCTTCGCGGGCAGATCGAATCCGACGACCTCGCCGACATCGTCTGAGCGAGCGATGTTTGATTCGTTGATCCGTCGGGAATCCTCGCAGCAACACTCTTGACGGTTCGACCTACGGACCGTCCGATTTGCACGGAGATTCCATCATGGCAACGAGCACGGCATCACGGACCGTATCCAAGGGCGCACAGAATGGAACACCCAAGCGTGCTGCGATACTCAACGCAGGGTCGGTCACCTCGACACGCAATGCTTCGTTCACCGCTCCCGGCCTCTCGGTCAAGCAGGGCGCAACTGTTATCACGATCCTTCAGGAGCGCCTCGGCGCATTGATCGATCTTGGACTCACGCTGAAGCACATCCATTGGAATGTCGTGGGGCCGGCCTTCATTGGCGTTCATCAAATGCTCGATCCCCAGTACGCCGGCGTACAGGCCCAGATCGACGCCACCGCAGAGCGGATCGCCACCCTCGGCGGCGTGCCCAACGGACTCCCGGGCTCGCTGGTCGCCAACCGTTCATGGGATGACTACGACCTCGGCCGGGCCGACAGCCAAGCTCACCTCGGCGCACTCGACCTCGTGTACCGCAACGTGATCGAGAGTCACCGCGAGGCCATCGATGCGACGGAGAAGGCAGATCCGGTGACGCAGGACATGCTGATTGGTCAGACGGGCGAACTCGAGCAGTACCACTGGTTCGTGCGCTCACATCTGGAGGACTACGCCGGTGGCCTGGCCAATGCCGGTGCGGAGACCGAGGTCGATGCCGCACGTACAGTCGTCCGCAAAGTTGCTGCTCGGGTCAAGGCCTGATCATGTTCTCCAAGCTGAGGCGCCCGCTGCGACCGTTCTATCGATCTGCTGCGTTGATGTTCATCTGGTCCAACCGTCGTGATGTGATGCGCTGGGCCAGCTTCGCCAAACGCGCCATGTCCAGCGGTACACGGCCGAATCGCGCCGATATGGCGCTGGAAGCACGTGTGCGGGCAGCGCTCTCGTCGGATCCGGTTCTTCGCGCCGACCCCTCCATTCGCGATGTTCGCGTCCGTGACGGAATCGTTGTCTTGGAGACACCCGCTGAGTGGCATAACCGAGGAATCGCGATCACTCGCGTCCGCCAGGTGAAAGGTGTCGAGTCCGTGCAAACCGCCGCGGACGCGGACAGTCACCTCTGGCTCGACATCGGACTGATCGACGACGGGACACTTGTCACCAGCGTCTGACGCAAGTGAGCCAGCAGACTGAAGGACAGACCACCACGACAAAAGGAAGAACCATGGCCACGTACACACTCCCCGACCTCCCGTACGAGCCGGGTGCCCTGACCCCACATCTGTCTGCGGAGACATTGGAACTTCACCACGGCAAGCATCACGCCGCCTATGTGAAGGCCGCGAACGAGACGGTGGAGCGACTCGCCGAGGCCGAAACCTGGCAGGTCGCTGGCCTGCAGCGGGCATTGTCGTTCAATGTGTCCGGACACGGCCTGCACTCGCTGTTCTGGGAGAGCATGACGCCAGACATGGGTCAAGCCCCCGACGGCGAACTGGCGGCAGCGATCGATTCGGCGTTCGGGTC
>JANOQU010000178.1:0-5114 GCA_031422355.1 Actinomycetes bacterium | reverse complement strand
GCTGCTGCTGGACGAACCCGACAACTATCTCGATATTCCGACCAGGGTTTGGCTCGAGGATCAGATCCGGGCATCGAAGTCGACGATCTTGATGGTCAGCCACGACCGTGCCCTCTTGCAGAGAGTTGCGACCAAGATCGTCGTGATCGAAGGCTCTGGTTGTTGGGTCCACGGTGGTTCGTACACCACCTTCCCGGATGCGCGGGCGAAACGCCAAGAGTTGCTCGGCGATGGCGTCAAGCGTTGGAACGACGAAGAGCGGCGCCTGTTCCAGCACATGAAGATCATGAAGCAGCGCGCTGCGCAGAACTTCAAGAACGCGACGAAGGCCAATGCGGCCGAGACCCGCTGGGAGAAATTCGTGGCCGCCGGACCGCCACCGCCACCGGTGCCTGACCAACAGATCCACGTCAAGTTGCGCGGCGCAGACTCTGCCCGTCGCGTCGCCAAACTGGACGATGTCGCGATCGGTGACCTGTTCCTTCCTTTCTCGGACGAGGTCCATTTCGGGGAACGACTCGGGCTGATCGGTCCGAACGGCACCGGCAAGAGCCATTTGCTCGGTGCTCTCGCCGGAACGGTGGTACCCGACAACGGCACGATCAGCTTTGGCCCGCGCACGTCCGTCGGGGTCTTCACCCAGATCAACGACAGAGCAGATTTCCGTGGTCGGCAGTGCTTCGAAATCGTCCGCGACCGCGTTTTCGACGACGAGAAGAGCATGAAGTCCCTCGCCCGCTACGGCTTGGCCGGCAACGCCAGGCAGGAGTTCCAGACACTGTCGGGAGGGCAGAAGGCGAGGCTGGAAATTCTGTGCCTCGAACTGGAGGGCCACAATGTGCTGCTGCTCGACGAACCGACGGACAACCTCGACGTTGACTCATCGGAGGCGTTGGAGAAGGCGCTCGACGGTTTCCAGGGAACCGTCGTCGCCGTCAGCCACGACCGAACGTTCCTGTCCCAATTCGATCGATTCCTGATGATCACCGACGACGGCGAGGTGTATGCGCTTCCCGACTACGAGATCGCGATGGCCGGACTCGCCAAACCGGATCAATTGGCCGGCTTGCGACTGGCCAAGAACCTGACGTTGACCTGAGTTCGACCTGAGTTCGACCTGAACTCCTGCCGGAGTTCGGGGTGGCTTCAGCTGACGTGGGCAACTCGGCTGACTGGCGCGAAGTCGCGGTGATGCTGGTGATCGGGACGTGCCATGGTGGTTTGGCGGTTACGTACCGGATTCAAGATCAGTGAGAAGATTCGCCGCGGCCACGGCGACATGTTCGACGAAGAGCCATGGACCATCGTGTCGCCGAAGATCAACACTGTGCCGGGCGGGCCCTTGGGGGCGACCAGCCCGCCACGCTGAGCAAGCGGCGTGACGACCTCGTTGGCCACCGTCCACAAGGGATAGCTGGTGCTGACCGTGTCCAGCGATGTCGGCACCGGCCCGTCGAGATGCGACCCGGGGATGAAGACCAGCGGGCCGTTGAACTCGGTCACCTCATCGAGGAAGATGTGCACGTTGAGCGCCAACGGAAGCGGCACGCCGTCTTCGTGATGATGGGTCGCGAAGTCGTAGTGCCACTGCCACTGCTCGCCGGTGAATGCTTGCTTGGCATTGACCTTGACCTGTTGCACGTACAGGTCGGTTTCGCCGGTGATCTGGACCGCCGGCTCGACCAACCGAGGATCACGAACGAGGTCCGCGAACAGATCGTCTCGCAGATGCAGACCCATCGCTGTGCGCACGACATCGCTGGACCGTTCGCGGAAGTTCTCCGGACACCTCTGCGCGAACAAGGCAGGCAGGCGGGCATCGATCGCCGCGATTTCGTCCGACGAGAACACCCCCGGAATCACGATGAACCCGTCACGTGCGAAGGACTCCAGCTGCTCAGTTGTCAAAAGCATCCTCAGAGTTTGCCATGCGGACGTGGCACACATGCCGCTTGACAAAATTCTAAAGCCATGACATCATGATGACATCATATTGATGTCATTCCGAGTACGGCATGACATCACCAACGATCGAACCGAACAGAAGAGGTCAGACGATGATGGTTTCCGCCGACGCCCAGATGATGAATTTGCTCCACCAGGAACGGATGCGCCGGTTGCGGCCAGACCGGTGGACCGATGTGCGTTCACGGCGTGCCGGGCGCGCCGTCCCTGGCACCGGCATCCCCACGGTTCGCTGACGTGCACGTCCAACCAGTCATCAACTCCGTTCGGGCCGCGCTGCTCAACAACGGCTCGCTGTCGTCGGCCGACCCAACGGTCGAGGCAGCGCTCGGGCAATTGGTCGAAGCGCTCGGACCGGCTCTGCGGATGGCTGCACTCGAACTGGCGGAACAGGCTGCTGGCGAGGTACGCGCCCAGTTGCCCGAACACACTGTCGACGTCGTGCTCACCGATGGGGACCCAACGATGCGGATCAGCGATGGCCCAGCGGGGTCCAGCGACCGAGTCCAGAGCGAAGAGTTCGACGCTCGAATCACGCTCCGGCTGCCGCCGTCACTGAAGCAGTTGATCGAGGATTCCGCCGGCACCACCGGCGATTCGGTGAACGCATGGGTCGTCGAGGCGTTGGGTAAGCGCGCAAGGGGATCGCGCAAGGTCGGTAAGAACTTCAGTACCAGCTTCGATCTGTGAGACTGCGACCATGAGGCGCGACGAACAGTTCGTGGTCGGCGAACGGGCCAACCTCGACGTCGATGTCGCGACCGGAAGTCTGCAGGTTCGAGTCGGTGCGACCAGCTTGGTCAAGGTCACCGTCGACTCTGGGGGTGCAGACGAGATGGAAATCAGCCAGATCGGTGACACCGTCTCCGTCCGGGAGAATTCTCGCTGGCTATCGAGAAGCCGTTCGGCGCGAATCGTCGTCGAAGTCCCGATGCGAGCCGACGTTGCGATTCGTGGAGCGTCGCTCGACATCACCCTGTCGGGCACACTCGGAGGTGTGCGTTGCCGCACGTCGTCGGGCGACGTGCAGATCGAACATGTCGATCGACTGGAATTGTCGTCGGCGTCCGGGGGAGTGCGGGTGCGAACGGTCAACGGTGATGCCGACATCAACACCGCATCCGGTGACGTCTACGCCGACGTGGTGGATGGCCGCCTGACCGTTCAGACCGCATCGGGAGATCTCGCCGTCGCCGTCGCCAAGGCGGGTCTGGAAATTGGAACCGCGTCGGGTGACGTCAGAGTTGATCGCTGCGATGGCTCTGATATCAACGTCAAGACGGTCTCGGGCGGGATTCGACTTGGACTTCCTGCCGGGATCAGAGTGGATCCGGACATCTCGACGATGAGCGGCAAGGTCACCCTGCCCGTTGCAGCTTCGACGTTGGCCGGCCCCCCGGCCGAACGTCGTTCGGTGCGAGTGCGTTTACGAGCCGTCTCAGGTGACATCCGAATCGACAGGGTCGGTTGAACCGTGCCCGAGCCAGTGCCGCTTTCGTTGAACGACTATCTGCAGAAGATCTTGACGGCGCGGGTCTACGACGTCGCTCACGAGACGTCGCTCGACCTCGCCCCACAGCTTTCCGCCCGACTCGATAACACGGTCCTTCTCAAACGCGAAGACACCCAGCCGGTGTTCAGCTTCAAGTTGCGCGGCGCGTACAACAAGATGGCGAACCTCACCGCCGAGCAGCGAGACCGAGGCGTGATCTGCGCATCGGCCGGAAATCACGCCCAGGGTGTCGCGTTGAGCGCGGCCCGCCTCGGCTGTGTAGCGACCGTCGTGATGCCGGTGACGACTCCACGCCTGAAGGTCGAGGCCGTGCGTACCCTCGGTGCAGAGGTCGTGCTCCACGGCGATAGCTACACCGATGCGTACGTTCACGCCGCCGCGATCCAAGCTGAACGTGACCTCACGTTCGTTCATCCGTTCGATGATCCGGATGTGATCGCCGGCCAGGGGACCATCGCGATGGAGATCCTGCGCCAGCGCCAAAGCAATATCGACGCAGTGTTCGTCGCAGTCGGCGGCGGCGGCCTGATCTCGGGAATTGCCGCGTACATCAAGGCGGTCCGACCTGAGATCAAGGTGATCGGTGTCCAGATCGACGACTCCGACGCAATGGTTCGATCGCTGGCGGCCGGGCACCGGGTTCAACTCGATGAGGTTGGTCTGTTCTCCGATGGTACGGCCGTGAAGTTGGTCGGCGAGGAGACATTTCGGCTCGTCGAGGCACTGGTCGACGACTTCGTCGTGGTCGATACCGATGCGGTTTGTGCGGCGATCAAAGACGTTTTCCAGGACACCCGCAGCATTCTCGAACCGGCTGGCGCGCTGGGTTTGGCTGGACTGAAGCTGTATGCGGAGCAGCACGCCCTACGCGACCAGACGCTGATCGCGATCACGTGTGGGGCGAACATGAACTTCGATCGATTGCGTTTCGTCGCCGAACGAGCGGAGGAACGAGAGGCGCTGTTCGCGGTCACGATCCCAGAGCAACTCGGCAGTTTCCGTCGGTTCTCGGAGTTGGTCGGGTCGCGCTCGGTGACCGAATTCAACTACCGGATCTCGGGCCGCGATGAAGCCCACGTCTTCGTCGGGATCGCCACGGCCCATCATGACGAGTCGACGGCAATCGCGATGGAATTCGAGTCCAACGGATTCGCGACGATCGACTTGACCCACGACGATCTCGCCAAGGAACACGTGCGACACATGGTTGGCGGACGCAGCGAATTGGCCCACGACGAGCGGCTGTTCCGCTTCGTCTTTCCCGAGCGGCCCGGCGCACTGATGAGATTCCTGTCGAACATGCACCCGGACTGGAACATCAGCCTGTTCCACTACCGAAACCAGGGTGCCGACGATGGTCGAGTGCTGGTCGGCCTGCAGGTACCAGCCGACGACGACGCAGCCTTTGATCAGTTCCTGGAGAACCTTGCGTACCCGTACACCGACGAGACGACCAACCCGGTCTATCGCCTGTTCCTCGGCTGACGCCGGTGACCGCTTCTCGTGACTTCACTGTCCGACAATTCACTCCTGTTCGGGAGCGATCCGTCGGACAGAGGGTTTCGGGAGCGACTCGGCGTGGGTCACACGGTCACACGGTCGCCGCCGATGCCAGCCACGCGTCCCCGCTGACCCT
>JANOQU010000177.1:0-6750 GCA_031422355.1 Actinomycetes bacterium | reverse complement strand
GGTGGCGGTGGCGACACGACGTGGCACGAACCACGCCCTTGGTCCCGCGTTGTGCCATGGGGTGACACAACGCGGCACCAAGGGCGTGAAACGTCTCACGGCGGCGGGGTCGACGGTGGCGGGGTCGGCGGTGGCGGGGGCGGCGGCGGTGGCGGTGGCGGGCATCAGGATTGCCAACGGGCGACGTGGGCGACGAGGTCGAGGGTCAATTGGGCGAGCAACGCTCGGCCCTCGGCGGCGGATGCGCCGGCCGGGTCGCCGAGTACTCCGTTCTCACTCACCGAGGCCACGCCGCCGACCGTCAGCCGGGGCATCAGGTCAGCAAGTGGCTCAGTGTTTCCCGGTGCAGCGGCCTCGTGGTGCACGGTGTCCGGCGCGATCTCCAGCATCAGCGACGTCTCGGTCCGGCCGGCATGAGCGTCACCGCCGACGAATCGCGGCCACCAGCTCGTCACCGAATGGCCTTGGGTCTGCAAGAGGGCGACGGCGCTCTTGACGGCGACGAAATTTCCCCCGTGGCCGTTGACGAAGATCACGCCGGCAGCCCAATGAGCCGACCGCGCGAGTTCGACCAAGACGTTCCGAAGCACGTCGGTACCGATCGACAGCGTGCCGGGAAAGCCGTCGTGTTCACCGCTCGCGGAAATCGCGATCGTCGGCGCGACGAGGACGTCGGGCCGGGCCGACGCAAGACCTTGCGCAACCGCAACCGCAATTCGGGTGTCGGTGTCCAATGGCAGATGCGGCCCATGCTGCTCGCAAGAACCGATCGGTACGGCCAGCAGGTGTAACCGATCGCCAAGCTGGGTCCAGGTCTGGCGGCCGAGCGCCGAAGTCGCTGGATCCAGCGTCTCGTTCATGGCTGCAGGTACGACCACTGCGCGAGTGCGTCAAGAATTCGATCAGCGGCGGCTTGCGGGTCGAGCGTGATCGGATCTCCGTGAACCGCTGCGGCGGTGCCGCTTGCTGTCAGAACCTTGACCCGGTCGAGTGCGGTTGGTCCGATCGGCGCCGGAAGCATCCTCGGGCGGGGACGGTATGGCCGCGTCGTCCCCGTTGTTGGATGCTCCGGTGCAATCGCGGGTGTGGCCACCTCGATCGAGCGCACGTCGAGCAGCCCGCGAAGTGGCGCCCGTCGCAGCAGGGCAGTGGAGCCCTCCACTGAGATCACAGCGGGGGAGTGGATTGCCAACCGGTCTCGGCGGCCGCCGTCCACCCTGCGGAGCGCCTCGATGGCCATCGACGCGCCCTGCTCATCGGCGCCGTGATTGTCGGGGCTGCGAATCGTCAGGCCGACCAGGCCAAGCGCTTGGGCGTAGCCAAGTTCGGCTGCGACAAACGCCGGCACGCTGCCGGTGCCGCGGTCAAGTGAGTAGTCGCCACAGATCACCAAATTCTGGGCATCGAGCCGGGTGCGGATCTCAGCGGCGAGGCAACGCGCAACGAAACGGCTTGGCGCCGAGAACGCGGCCTCGATCCGGACCGCCCGACTTGCCCCGACGGCGAGTGCGTCGCGGAGTACGGCGTCGGCGGCCGGTGGACCAACGGTGAGGGCGACGACGGTTTCATCCGGCCAGGCGTCGCGGCATCGCAGCGCCCATTCGAGGGCGGCCCGGTCGGCTGCGGAGACGCCGGCGAACCTGGAATCTGGTTCGGGTTGGCTGGTGCCGATTCCCTCTGGGCGTTGGCCCGCTGGACGCTGGTCGACCCACTTGAGGCAGACGGCGATCATGTGCGCCGGAATACGACCCCGTGGCCGCCCTCCGGATAGTTCCAGGTGATTGCGCCCTCGCGGTTGCAGACCATGTAGCACGTACCGCACTCGAAGCACTGTTCGTAGTTGAACAGGATGCCGCCGTCGCTGGTGGGTACGAAGAGGTTGGCGGGACATGCGACGATGCATTCGCGCGTCGAGCAGCCCTCGCACGCAGCGCCATCGACCACGATGTGGGCCGTGTGGTGCACGTTGAACCTGGCCGTACCGATTCGGTCCTCGAATGCGATCTCCGGCCATTCCTCGCTGTTGCGCAGGTTCATCCGAAGCTCCGGAATCCGTCGAGCCCGTCGCGGGCAAGGTCTCGTCGGCGAATCCCGATCCGCTTGCGTTCCTGTTTGACGATGGTTCGCAGGCCGGGCTTGGGAGCCGGGTTGTCGACTCGAAACATCCGCTCGACCACCGCTGTTGCAAGATCTGGATACATCGACTGCATCCGGTCCGAGAGCATTAGCGCGGGAGCGCGTCGCAGTTTGCGATGGTCCTTGAGTACGAACGTCTCTTCCAGCCGCCGCCGGTAGCCGCCGAGACCTTCGGCGGTCACGTCGCCACGCTGCAACCCTTCGATCGCTGCCTGGCCGGCGTACATCCCGCTTGCCATCGCGAAGTTGACGCCTTCCAGCCAGATCCCGGCTGCGAGGCACAGTGCTGCCGCATCGCCAGTGATCATCAGGCCATCGGCCACCAGTTTGGGCAGCATCGACAGCCCGGCTTCGGGAATCAGGTGGGCGGAGTATTCCTTCAACTCGCCACCTTCGACCAGGGGCGCGATCGCTGGATGCTGTTTCATCGACGCAATCAGTTCCTCAGGCCGCTTGGACTGCGCCGCGAGCTTGGGCAATTTGAGCACCAGACCGACCGAGATCGTGTCGAGGTTGGTGTAGATGAAGCCCCCGCCGGCGACTCCGCTCGTGCAGCCGACAATTTCGATGTCGACGCCGTCGGTGCCGCGGACGCCGAAGCGTTCGTCGATCACCTCTTTGGGAAGCGCCAAGGTTTCCTTCACACCCAGTGTGTAGTTGGACGCGTCGACCTCGCCGTACAGTCCCTCCTGCTTGGCGAGAAAGCTGTTCACGCCGTCGCAGGCAATCACCACGGGCGCCGTCAACTCACCGTCGGGGCGATCTGTGCGGACACCACACACTCGACCGGCGGAGTCGTGCAGCAGTCCCGTGACCGTCGTGCTGCAGATCAATTGGGCGCCGGCAGCAACGGCGTGATCGGCTAGCCAGTTGTCGAAGTCGGGTCGGAATGCAGTAGCACCGTTGTACGGAGGCTCGCCCCACGCCTGGCTGCGAAAATCGATCGTGAGTGCTTTTGTGTCGGTGACCAACATCGTCTGGCGACGCGTCACCCAGCGCTGAATCGGTGCCGTCAGCCACCACTGAGGAATCAGCTGGTCGAGGATTCGCGGGTAGACGACGCCGCCGTACATGTTCTTGCTGCCGGGGAACGGCCCCCGCTCCAGCAGCACAACCCGCTTGCCAGCGCGAGCGAGGACCAGTGCGGCGCACGAACCGGCCGGCCCGGCACCGACCACGATCACGTCAAAATCCGGTGCTCGGTCCGCCTTCGTCTGATCAGCGGCTGTTCTGTCGACGATTGTCTCGTCAGCCACGATCGCCAAACCGATCGAGCAAGGCCGTGATCACGGCATTGGCGTCGCTGACGATCGCCAGATCGGCGAGTTGCATCATCGGGCAATGCGGATCGGTGTTGACGCTGATGATGTGGTCGGGCTGGCCGAGTCCGCTCGTGTGTTGGACGGCTCCGCTGATCCCGAACGCGATGTAGAGCGATGGATCGACCACGACCCCGGTCGTTCCGATCTGACGCTCGTGGCCCACCCAGCCCCGATCCGTGATGACGCGTGTCGCTCCCATCGATGCATCGAGCCGTTCGGACAACTCGGCCAATTGAACGAACGCTTCCGAGGTCGAGAGTCCAGCGCCACCGCCGAGGATTCGCGGGGACTCGGCATGGTCCATTGTCGCCGCATCGGGCGCAAGCGACTCGATCAGCACGACATCCGCAACATCGGTCGAGCCGCCCGGCGGGTAGTCGATCGAGTTGATCGTGTCCGGGTCCATCGATTGCGTGGTTGGGTCGACGCCTCGAACACCGGGTTGAAGGGTTGCGACGAAAGAGCCTGTTGGAATGACGTCGGTGATCGCGAGTCCGCCCTGGCGAGCGAGTTGGATATGGGTGGGAGTGATCGAGATCGCGCCGGCGAAGAGCTCACGTTCGAGCACAGCCGCGAGGCGAGGTGCAAGGTCTCGGCCATCGGGCGACCCGGGCAACACGACGTGGGCTTCACCGGCGAGCGGCTTGGCCAGCGCGTCAGCCCATCCACCCGGCGCAAACGTCCCCGCTTCGATTGTGATCGCCGTACCGCCGCCGAGGTGTCTCGCTGCCGCTGCGGTACCAGAGCCGATGAGGACCGCGCGCCCGCCGCACTCGGCGACGGTTTCGACGCCACCAGCGGGAAAGACGCCATCACGGACAGGGATCACAGCAATCATCGGTTGCAGGTTAGGAGTTCGACTGTCCAAGGAGGAAGCGCAGCAGCTGTTCGGGTCTCAGATGACGGGGACTGGCTCGTCGGCTGCTTTGCGCTTGCGCCCGATATGTCGGACGATCTCCAGAAGAAATGTGAAACCGAGCGCAGTGCCGAACGCGATCAGGAATGCCTTGGTGTGGTCGTCCTTGAACTGGTTGCCGAAGAAATATCCGAGGCCGGCCCCGTACGACGCCCAAACCGCGCAGGCGAGGGCGACGAAGAAAGCGAACTTCAATCGCTTCTGGCGGGTGATGCCGCTCGTGATGGTGATCACCGTGCGTCCCCCCGGCACGAAGCGGGCGGTCAGCAGCAGGCTGCCGCCCCGTGTTCGGAGCTGATGGGTCGCCCAAGCCAACTGTTTGGCACGTTTGGGCTTGCGCATGTACCAGGCCTGAATCCGCGTGCTGAATCGATGACCGATGCTGTATGCCAGGTTGTCGCCCAGCATCGCGCCGACCGCGCCGACGGCGATGACGAAGCCGACATTGAGCTCACCCTGTCCCGCAGCGATGCCGCCCAGGATCACAGCGGTCTCGCTCGGCACCACCGGGACGACCGAATCCAAAAACGCGATCCCGAAGATGATTACGTAGAACCACGGCGAGGTGGACACGTCTTGTAACTGGTCGAACAAGGAGTCCAAGAACCCGAACATTCGGGCCACGCTACTCCCTGCCATCGACAGCCGATCGTTGGCGACTGGATCGAATTCGGGCAGGATCGTTCGGTGCATCTTGCTCAACTGAACATCGCCAGACTCACCCATCCTTTGGACCATCCGTCCAATGCTGGTTTCGTCGACGGCCTCGAGCCGATCAACGCGCTTGCCGAAGCGTCACGAGGATTCGTCTGGCGACTGCAGGGCGACGGTGGCGATGCGACGAACTTTCGCCCCCACCCTGATCCCGAAGTGATCGTCAACATGTCTGTGTGGACCGCCCCTGCGGCGCTCCACGACTTCGTCTTTCGTAGTGCCCACACGCCGTTCCTGCGGCGTCGGACCGAATGGTTCACGCCGATGGGCGGCCCGCAGGTGGTTGCATGGTGGATCGACGAGGGCCACGAGCCAACGGTTGACGAAGCACTTGTGCGCCTCGCGTTCCTCGCCGAGCACGGTCCCTCGCCATTCGCATTCGGTGTCGCTCGACCGCAACCAGCGCTGTCGATCCGGCGCACCTCCCTTGATGATTTGGAGGCGCTCACGCTGATCGGCGAGTTGAACACGACGCTCTCCTTGGAGTATCCCGACGAGGGCAGCAACCACTTCCGCCTGGATTCCGACGAGGTCAGCGGCGACAGCGGCGCCTTCCTGGTCGCCCGACTCGACGACGTGGCCGTCGGATGTGGTGCATTTCGACTCACCGGCCATCAGCAGGCCGAGATCAAACGGATGTACACCCGTCCGGCGGCTCGCGG
Organism: Actinomycetes bacterium; assembly: GCA_031422355.1. GTDB lineage: Bacteria > Actinomycetota > Acidimicrobiia > Acidimicrobiales > Ilumatobacteraceae > WLMZ01. The sequence continues at coordinate 1,000 of JANOQU010000177.1, read as the reverse complement.
CCTCAAGATCGGCGCGGCGATTCTCGTCGAGATCGAACGGCGCGCCGCTGATCTCGGGGTTGCGACTGTGCGGCTGGAGACCGGCCCCCGCTCGGTCGGGGCACGGGCGCGTTACGAACGTGCGGGCTACGGAATCTGCGACTGTTGGGGCGAGTACGCCGGCAAGCCAATGAGTGTGTGCATGTCGAAGAATCTTGGCGATCGATGAACGACCAGAGTTCACCCGATCAACCGACCTTGCGACCACCAGGCCCGCTGTCTGGGCTGCTCGTCGCCGACTTCTCGCGGGTTCTCGCTGGCCCGTATGCGGCGATGACCCTGGGCGATCTCGGTGCCGACGTGATCAAGGTCGAGCGACCTGGTTCCGGTGACGACACCCGAACGTGGGGCCCTCCATGGGTCGACGGTGTGAGTACCTACTATCAGGGCCTCAACCGGAACAAGCGCAGTGTGACGCTGGACATCGCGGATCCGATCGACCAGCGCCTTGCGTTTGAGTTGGCGAGTCGCGCCGACATCATGATCGAGAACTTCCGGCCCGGCACTCTCGATCGGTATGGCCTGGGCTACCTCGCGGTGGCGGCGGTCAACCCCGGGCTGATCTACTGCTCGATCACCGGTTTCGGGGCGGCAACCGACGAAGCGGCCGACCTGTCCGGGTACGACCTCTTGGTTCAGGCAATGAGTGGCCTGATGAGCGTCACGGGTCGGCCAGACGGCGAGCCGACCAAGGCCGGCGTTGCGGTAGTCGACCACATCTGCGCGTTGCAGTCCACGATCGGCATCCTTGCCGCACTCGCATCGCGTTCTGCGACCGGGCTGGGCCAACGGGTCGAGGTGTCGTTGATGGGAACGGCTTTGGCGGCGCTGATGAATCAGTCGTCGGCCTACGTCGCTGCCTCGGTCGTTGGGACCCGGATGGGTAACCGCCATCCGTCGGTTGTTCCTTATCAAACGTTTCCGGCTGCCGATGGTTGGTTCGTCGTTGCCTGCGGAAACG
>JANOQU010000176.1:0-8809 GCA_031422355.1 Actinomycetes bacterium | reverse complement strand
TCGGCACCGACATTTCCGGTCGACCCCACTCAGGCGTCCGCAGTGAGTCGATTCGTGGACTGTGGAACGTGGACAGCATGTTGTACAGCGGTCCGGCATTGGATGTCTCACGATCCTCGATTGCAAACGGGCTGCCAAGCGTGATGACTTGGCGAACGGCATCGGAATGCTCGCGAGCCATGATCCGGGCATAGATCCCGCCGAGGCTCCAGCCGATCAGAGTGATCGGCTGGCCATTCGATCGGGCATCTGCAGCCAAGGCCTCGATCCGGTTCGACATCCCGTCGAGAATCCGGTCCGTCGGACCAATGTTGACTCCGAGTCGCCACGCGTGCGCCTGATAGCCCAAATCGCGCAGATACCACCGAAGCATCCGCGTCGAGTTGTCACTGGCCATGAAGCCGGGCAGGACGAGGACGGAGTGGCCGTCACCACGCGGGGCTCGCCGCAGCAGCGGCAGCATCGCACCCATTGCGCCGAGCTCGAATGTCGCCCTACTGCCCTCGGTGAACAACAGCGATGCACCGGGCCTCGCCATTCCTCTGCGCTCGGAATTCGCCATCGCAACCCCCTACCGCCGCTCCCAATTACTGGGTGTCCGTTGCGCCTCTTTGCGCTCGATACCAGGCAATCATGGCACTGGTCGAACTGTCATGGCTGTGTTCGGAGGAAATTTCTGTGCTGGTGAGTTCCGGCGTGATTCGGTTCGCGAGCGCTTTACCCAGTTCGACCCCCCATTGATCGAAGCTGTTCACATCCCATATGCAGCCCTGGACGAACACTTTCTGCTCGTACAGGGCGATCAATTCGCCGAGCAGCCGAGGTGTAAGGCGCTGCGCGAGGATCGTCGTGCTCGGGCGGTTGCCGGTGAAGACACGATGCGGGACCTGAAACGCGGGGATGCCTTCCGCCGCTGCCTCGTCGGCCGTCTTGCCGAACGCAAGCGCTTCCGTCTGAGCGAACAGGTTCGCCATCAGCAAGTCGTGATGATTCCTGTACGGGTGATTCGGATCCGCGAAACCAATCATGTCGACCGGTATCAGCCGAGTTCCCTGATGAAGCAATTGGTAGAAAGCGTGCTGGCCATTGGTGCCCGGTTCGCCCCATACCATCGGGCCGGTGTCGCCTGAGACGGGTGTTCCATCACGATGCACTCCCTTGCCGTTGCTCTCCATATCGAGTTGTTGCAGGTACGCAGCGAACCGGCTGAGTTCGTGGGCATACGGCAGCACTGCGAGGCTCTGGGCACCGAGAATGTTGCTGTTCCATACACCGATCAACGCCATCAACACCGGCACGTTGGCGTGAAATGGCGCGGACTGGAAATGCTGGTCGATCACGTGGAACCCGGCCAGGAATTCGTGGAAGCCCGCTGGCCCGATCGCGATCATCAGCGACAGCCCGATCGCAGAGTCGACCGAATACCGTCCGCCGACCCAATCCCAGAAGCCGAACATGTTGTCAGTGTCGATTCCGAAGCCGGCGACCTTGTCGGCATTGGTCGAGACCGCGACGAAGTGTTTGGCGACGGCAGATTGATCGAAGCCCTCGCAGGCGACGAGCCAATCTCGAGCGGTACCGGCGTTGGTCAACGTCTCGATCGTGGTGAACGTCTTGGACGAGACGATGAACAATGTGCTCGCCGGATCCAGACCAGCGAGATTCTGGTCGATGTCGGCTCCATCGACATTGGACACGAAGCGGCATTCGATCTCGGGATGCTTGAACGCATGCAACGCCTTGTACGCCATCGCTGGGCCGAGGTCGCTGCCACCAATGCCGATGTTGACGACCGTGCGAATGCGCTGTCCAGTGTGCCCGGTCCACTCGCCGCTGCGCACACGATCAGCGAAAGCTGCCATCCGGTCGAGGGTCTGGTGCACGTCGGGCACGACATCGTGCGGTTCAGCGCCAACCTCATCGACTCGCACGACCGAACCCCTCGGCGCGCGCAGCGCAGTGTGCAGCACCGCCCGATCCTCGGTTGTGTTGATCCGTTCACCTGCGAACATCGCGTCGCGGCGGCCCTCGACGTCGGCGGCCTCCGCCACTGCGACCAGCAGCGCCAAGGTCTCGGCAGTGATCCGCTGTTTGGAGAAATCGACCAGCAGATCGGCGGCGGATACGGTGAATCGTTGGGCTCGACCGGCGTCGGTGGCGAACAGTTCGCGCAGGGCGGCGACGGGCGAATCCTGGGCATGAGCGACAAGGTCAGCCCACGCGGAAGTCATGGTGATGTCCACGACCGGACGCTACCGCAGCAACGACTGGCGGTGTGCCCGACCGCATTGACCCATCGGGTGCCCCGTGCCGTGGCACGAAGTACGCCCTCGGTGCCGCCACGTGCCACCCCTTGGCACGCAGCGGGAACAAGGGCGTGAAACGTGTCAAACCGAGCGGCGGCCGTCGGCCCGGGATCAGTCGTGAGGGAGTTGTGCAGCGGCGGGCAGGTCCAAGATCAGTGTGGTGTTGGTCCTGCGGACGCGTTGAACGGGGAGATCCCCCTGATGCAGTAACCAATCCGCGAGTGGGGCCGCCTTGGACGAACCGACCGACAGCAACATCCTCGATCGCGCAGCGTTGACGACAGGCGGCGTCAATGTCATCCGTACCCTGCCGTTGAACATCTCGGTGATCGCGACGGGCGACGGGTTGTCGATCACCGAGTCGCCTGGAGGCCAGGACGCAGTGTGTCCGTCATCGCCGATGCCGAGGTGGACGATGTCGAGCGGCAACGAACCAATCAGCAACGAATAGCTTGCGCATGCCCGCTTCAATGACGCAGCCGTCACCGGCATCAGATGGATGTTTCGCTTGGGTATGGCGACGTGACTGAGGAGATGATCCGTGAGTTCCACCGCGTTGCGATCGGGGTCGCCATCAGGGGCGACACGCTCGTCGACTTGAAAGATGTGGACGTTCTTCCACGGGATATCGATCGCGGTCATCGCAGTGAACATCAGCGTGGGGGTACCGCCGCCGCTGACTGCAAGGCTGCACGTACCGCGAAGTCGTACGGCCGAACGAATCCGGCGAGCGGTCCAGACCGCAGCGAGTTCGGCGGTTGCCTGGGGGTCCGATCCAACGATGATCTGCATCCGGCAAAGATGCCACACTTCGGCGCCTCGGCACCGCGACGAGCCCTTTGTTCAGCCGAAATTGAACGTACAGCCGTCCATCCCATCGAGGACGCCGATCCGGAATGCATCGACTTTGGCGAACGAGTCGCCGCGGATGTCATCGGCAGCCGAATCGTCGGCTAGCAAGATCGCAGTCGCGACAGCTTCGTCGAGGTCGCCGGGCGAGATCGTGATGCTCCGAACATCGTCAGGCTCGATCGGGAGACTTCCTGCCCAAACCCCAACCATGCAGTCGTTGAGCAACACCCGGGCCTCACCGCTCAGGGTGCTGCCCTGCACAGTCTGCGCAGCATCGGCCCAGGCCGTCGCCATGAGGTACGACGGCGCGAAGTCACCGTATTGGTTCAGCGCACTTCCGGTCCCGTCCTCGTCGAGGTACACCGTTGCATTGTCAGGGCAGAACAGTGCGAGAGGGTTGGTGTTCAACTCCATATTCGTGACACCGCACGTCGGCGCATCCCCACTGAATGGAACCAGGGTGAGCGGAACGAAAAGATCCGGAAGCGTTGCCTGCCAAAAGAACTCAAGATCTTCCGGGATGAGGGTGATCAGTTCGTCGTAGGTCAGGTCGCCAGGGTCCTCGTCGCTGCTCAGTTCCTCGTCAGTGAAGCCGAATTCGGTGATCGGCGGCGGGCTCGCGGCATAGGTGGCGCATTGCTCGCTGCCCTGGTTGAAACCGTCCTGGAACGCGGCGACACGATCGAATCCGGCGCCGTGAGCGCCATCCTCGTCGGGCGTGGTCCCGACCGGGTCGGCCGAGAGGACGGTGTCGATCAGGCCACTGCGGATGTCGGCGTCAGTGAACGACACGAGGTCGCTCTCACCGCGCGCGATATGGCCGAACCACGCGCCGCTGTAACAGTCGGCCTGCAACTCGATCACCACAGTCGACAGGAACGGGACGATGTCGAACACGCCCGTGCGCTGTTGGATGGCATGGCCCCATTCGTGCGACATCAGTCCGGTCACGGCGCCGGACCCGTGATCCTCATAGTTCGGCAGCGCGTACCCCGTGTCGTCCCAGACGATGTAATCGCCCACCGGGCAGTAGAAACCGTTGCCGGCAATCTCGTCGTAACTGTCGAAGCAACCAGGGCTCGGGTAGTCGGTGCGCTGGGGGTAGGCCGGGAACACACCACCCTCGAGTTGGGGGTATTCCTGTCCGAAGACGCGAGGCATTTCGGTCTGCCACCAACTGATCAAGTCGTTGATGGTTGCCACCAACAACCCGTCGAACTCCTGGGGCGGTTTGTTCGGGTCGAACGGGAACGGCCCATCGAAGGGGATCGTGTTGTCCGGTAGATCCACCATTTCCGGGATCGTCGTCTCGGGCGGTGCCGTCTCTGCCACTGTCGTGTCAGGAACAGTCTCAGGAACCGTCACTGCGGTCGCGTCGACGTCCGTCGATGGTGTCGTGTCTTCGGGCAGGGTTGCTTCGGTGGTCGTGGAGACGGTGGGGACGGTGTCGATCGGGATCGAGTCCGTCGCTGCGTTCTTGGATCTCGTCGCAGACAATCCCGGCGAGGTGGATCCGCAGCCGGCAAGGGCGAGCCCAGCGGCGACGAACACACTCAGTCTGCGGTGCAAAGTCGGTCGAGCGTCGGTGGGCACGTCGACCAAACTAATCCGCTGCTGGGGAGCGCTTTGCACAGCCCTGGCAGCGAGACCGCGACTGCTCCAACGTACGCTTGCAGGATGGCTGATCCTTTCGACATTGCCCAGACCGACCACCTGCTGACGACGACCCGGGCCGTACGCAAACGGCTCGACCTGACCCGGGAGGTGCAACGCGAGACGATCCTCGATTGCATCCGCATCGCGACTCAGGCCCCTGCAGGCGGCAACGTGCAGCGTTGGCGCTGGCTGATCATCGACGACCCTGCTCTCAAGTTGGGCATCGCCGAGTTGTACCGAAAGGCCTATAAGCCGTACATGGAGGCACAGCGCGACGCCGTCGCTTCAACCGGCGGTGCAGCGCCTGGACGGGAGAACGTCGGCGCGATCATGGCCAGTTCCGACTATCTCGCGAACATCTTGCAGGACGTACCGGCGCTCGTGATTCCCTGCAGCCTCGGCGCGCCGATGGGCTCGCAGGGAATGGTGTCCGGCTTCTACGGCAGCATCCTGCCGGCCGTCTGGAGTTTCATGCTCGCCGCTCGTTCGCGCGGTATCGGCACCGCCTGGACCACGCTGCATCTGGAGTACGAGGCAGAGGCTCGCGAGTTGCTCGGCATTCCATCAACCGTCACCCAGGTCGCGCTGACCCCGGTGGCGTACTACACCGGCGAGGACTTCAAGCCCGGCACGCGCCGCGCCGCCGAGGAAATCACCTATTTCAATGGTTGGAAAGCTTGACCAAACAGCCGGAACGCTTGACCAAACAGCCGGAACGCTCGACCAAACAGCCGGAACGCTCGACCAAGGACGTACAAGATCGGCGGACAGGGCTGGCGTGGGGCATCGCCGCCTACACCTTCTGGGGTTTGATCACCATCTATTGGAAGGCGCTCAACCGGTTCGACGCGTTCGAACTGATCGGCTACCGGATCACTTCGTCAGCCCTTCTGATGGGTGGCTACTGCGCCGCGACCGGCCGCCTGGCCCCGTTGCTGCGCCAACTTCGAGACCTGACCACGTTGCGACGGGTTGGTTTCGCGTCCGTCATGCTGACAATCAACTGGACCACGTATGTCTGGGCGGTGGTCCACGGCCGCGTCATCGAGACTGCGCTCGGCTACTTCATCACGCCGATTGGTTTGATGCTCGCAGGCGTCATCGTGCTCCATGAGCCGATGCGCCGGGTGCAACGTTTCGCGCTCGTTCTCGCCGTCGCCGCCGTCATCGTCTTGACGATCGGCTACGGCAGTTTTCCGTGGGTGTCGCTGCTGATCGCGGTCACGTGGGCCACCTATTCGTTCGCCAAGAAGAAGACCACGATGCCGGCGATCGAAGGCCTGACCGCCGAGACCCTGGTCCTCGCGATTCCCGCGATTGCGTTGGTGATCTGGTCCGCAGGTCGCGCCTCGGGCATCCCAGAAACGGCCAACGCGAGCCAATGGGTGCTGATCGCACTGACCGGGGTCATCACCAGTCTGCCCCTGCTGATGTTCGCAGTATCCGCCCAACGACTGCCGCTGACCGTCCTCGCGTTGCTTCAGTACATCGTGCCGACGATCAACTTCCTGCTCGGCTGGTTGGCATATCACGAGACGCTCAGCGCCGTCAGAGTCGTTGGATTCGCGCTCGTCTGGATCGGGCTCGCAGCCGTCACGGTGGACTCGTTGCGGCGGATGCGTCGGACCACGCTCGGTCCTAGCCTGAGCGATCATGAAATGGCCGGATGACCAATGAAGTGGACGGTTCACGGCGAACGGATGCTCTACGAGAGCCCGTGGGTCAATCTTGCATTGACCGACATCGAGATTCCCGGCGGTGCCCGATTCGACCACCACGTCATCCGGATGCCGGCCGAAGCTGCCGGTACGGTGGTCAATGATCCCGAGCGTGGCGTCTTGTTGTTGTGGCGTCACCGGTTCACCACGGACACGTGGGGTTGGGAAATCCCGGCGGGCCGGATCGACGAGGGCGAGTCCGCTCTCGAAGCCGGCGAACGCGAGACTCTCGAAGAGACCGGTTGGCAGCCCGGCCCATTGCGTCCGATCGGCCGATACTTCCCTCACAACGGCAGCAGCGACGCCGCCTTTAATCTGTTCGAGACGAACTCGGCGATCTACGTCGGCGAGCCCAGCGACCCGTCAGAATCAGAGCGGATCGAGTGGGTTCCATGGGACACGATTCGCACTGAGATCACAGCCGGTCGAGTCGGTGACGGGCTGTCATTGACGGCGCTCCTGTGGGTCGCCTTCGCCCGAAACGGCCCATGACCTTGCTTGGCTCGCCGTTCGGCCGGCGGCGCAGCCAATTCGGCCCCTGGGCGTCAGTGGCGGCGGACGAGATCGCCGACCATGAACCGCTGCAGGGCGCGCACCGCTGCCAGGTGACGCTCTGGGTCCTCGGTCAGCGTCGAGAGCACGGTGAGTCCGGAGATCACGGCGGTCAGCAGGTCCTCGACCGCGGTTGGTGTGACCCCATCGAGCAGTTCGTCATTGGCAACGGCATCGGCCACCAGTCGGCTGATGAACGGAATCGTGCGACTACGGGCCGGCGCGAGCAATTCCGCCAGCTCTGGATGACGCTGGATCTCGGTCGGCACGACCATGATGAACCCTGCAAGCGATGAGTCGTGTCGGCCGAGTTCGATCGCTGCATCCAAGACTCGGCCGAAACGGGCGGCGAGCGTGCCGGGCTCGTCCATCGCCAGTTCGAACCGGTCGTCGACGATGGACTGCACGTTGACATACACCGCTGCAAACAGTTCAGCTTTCGACGGAAAATAGTGATAGATCGCAGCAGTCGTCAACCCGACCGCGTCGGCGATGCTGCGGTTCGTCGTTGCCCCGTAGCCGTCCTTGGCGAAGATCCGTCGCGCTCCGTCGAGCAGGTTGTTTCGGGTCTCGGTCGAGTCAACAGCGCGAGGACGTCCGAGCGACTTGGCGATGGGCGTTCGGCGGCTCACTCGAACAACCGGAGCCACGAGAAACACGAACGAAGCGGGACCACGCCTCTATCTAACTATGCGATCACTTCTCGCGCCGATCCGGACGCTGCACAACGACGCTGCACAACGATCCGGTGCGAACTCAACTCTCGAACCGGGCAACCAACGCGCCGACGTCGCTGAACCGCTGAGTCGTTGCGTTGTATCGCACGACCTGCAGCGACTCGACCGGGTAGGCGTCGCTCAGGCCGTTGGTGATGTACTCGACGCCGTCACGTGCGAGCGACGGTACATAGGACAGGTTTCGGGCGGCGTTGATGATCGACGCCCGAGTCAGACCATCCGTTGACTTCTGGGCCTGGATCAGGATCGCAACGGTGACCTCAGCAGCGGTCCAACCCTCGGCAGCGCGACTGATGCCGTTCCACAGTCCCCGATCCTTCATCAACTTCACGAAGGTGGGGTCCGCATCCACCAGGTTCGCAGACGACATCACGCCGTCGGCAGCAGGACCAGCGAGACGCAAGACCGACGAATCGGCGCAGTCGCTGGACATGAACACCGTTGGTTTCCAATCCGGCAACGCAAGCTTGACCCGGGCGAGTTCCGTCAGAAATGTCGCGCAGGCCGCTCCCGACAGGGACGCCACGACGACTTGGGGCATCTTGCTCGCGATCGTCAGCACCTGCGCGGCCGGTGCATCGATCACGTTCGGTTCGACGGTCTGTTGGGCGACGATTTCGACGCCAGTGTCGGCTGCGGCGTCGATGAATGCGCGCGCATAGCTGAGACCCGCGTCATCGTTGGTGACCAAGAACGCAACGCTTGCATCGGTGCCGATCGACCGAACGATCGAGTTGACATAGACCGTGGTCTCCACGGTCTCGGTGACGACCCCACCCATCGTCCACGGATATCCGACAACATCACCCAGCCTTGGGGTGCTCGCCAGCGACATCAGTTGCGGGACGCAGTTGTCGTTGAGCGAGTCTCGAACGGCGACATTGTTGACTGACCCAGGCAGCGCACTGATCACCGACGCATCAGCTTCGAGCAATCCACCCACAGCGACCGGCGTCAGCTCTGGTTTGCCTTGGTCATCCGCGATCAC
>JANOQU010000175.1:0-2791 GCA_031422355.1 Actinomycetes bacterium | reverse complement strand
CGGCAAGCCCGCTGCGTACTTCGTGTCCGTCACCAAGGCCGGTTACGACACCGAAACGGTCGAGGTGAAGTTCGATTCACTCACCCCGATCGAGGCGTCCGGTACTGACATCTCCACGCCGCTCACCGCCGGTACGCATCGGGTGATGACCATCAGTCTCGGCCAATTCGGCAGCATCTCCGGCAACGTGCTCGGCTCGGTTCCGTGGGCGAACCCGGCTGGCGTTGGTGCCGTCCAACCCGATCTCGTCTCACCGTCGATGACCGTCACCGCCGTGCGCAAATTCACCCTCGGCAACACCGTCGACCCATATCCTCCTGGCCCGCCCGCGACCGTCAACTTCGCGAGCAATCTGAACGACTTCGTCATCGTTGGCCCACCCGGGTTCTACGAGATCACTGTCAGCCATCCCAGCTACGAGTCCCCGCCGTTGATCATGCCTGACGATCCATTCGCGGGGCCCGGCCTCTACCGACTCGGCAACGTCGATGCGAATGCGATTGGTTCGTTCGTCATGCGCGTCATTCCGAGCGCGATCAATGTCCGGGCTGTCGACGGCAACGACCAGCCAGTCAGCGGGGCATCCATCACGGTCACCGACGGCCCAACAACCGTGACCAGCATTCCGCCCACCGCGCTCGATGGCACTCGCACCGTCGGCGATCTCGCCGAAGGCACCTACACCGTCGAGGTCCGTAAGCTGAACGGTCTCGTCAATGAGCGGTTCCCTGTCAAAGTGATGGTCACCCTTGCCCACGGCGAGACCGCCGATGCCCGATCCGTCGATCTGACGGTGAAGCTGGTCGCTCTCGACGGAACGATCAGTGGAACACTCGGCGCCGTCAACTCACTGAACCCGCCGCGACCGGTTGCGCTGCCCGCTTCTGTCGACATCACCCGGACCTACACGGTCGGCACCACGGCCGACGTCGAAGACATCGGCGCCAGCCAGAACCTGAACACTGCGTCCACCGAGACGATCACGGTTACCCCAGGGGTGTTGCCGATACTGCCGTCGGTTCCCCAGATCTTCACGTTCTCGAACTTGCCTCGCGGCCTGCACAAGCTGACGTTCTCGCCAGCCGCCGGATATGTGTCGCCGACCGGCACGCCCGACGCGCCGATTCCGCTGACCGAGATCCTTGGCAACCACGCCGTGTCGACAGGCCAGATCAATTATGTCGCCAACAACGTGACGGTCGCCGTCAACGTGTTGGCCGGCACCGTCGGGAATCCTCCACTGACCAACGCCACTGCCGTCATCGTGCCGTCGTACGCACCCGGAACGTCGATCCCGCCGAACAACGGTGTCAACGGAGTCGGAGGCCTGTTCACATTCAGTGTGCCGCCAGACCTCGATACGTACTCGATCAGGGTCACCCACCCGCTGCACGACAATGCCAGCGAGACCATCACCGTGTCGCCCAGTACGGTCACGTTCAATGCCCCAACCATCACGATGACGGCGTCGAAGTCCAACATCACTGGCGTTGCCAAGAAGCAAGAAACGCCAGATCTCGACTCCATCGTTCCGCTGGTCTCGCAGGGAGCGATCTCACTGCTCCCAGAAACCGGCACGACTCCGGTTCCTGGCACGGCATCAGGGCCCACCGACGGCACCGGCAACTACACCTTCACCGGTATTGTCGGCACCGGCCCGTTCCGGATCAGGGTGGTTCTCGCCAACCACGTCACGATGATCTCGGATCCGTTCAGCGTCGTTCCTGGTGAAGTCGCGACAGCTCCGGAAGTCATCGTCCCGAAATTGGCGACCGCAACCGTCACCATCAACGCTGCATCGCCGGGGCTGACCAAGGTGCCGATCGGAAGCACCAGTCCCGTGACGACGCCGGGCGTCTGTACCCGGGTCAAGTGCGACTTCAGTGGCCTCGACCCCAGCCTGCTCTACACCTTCACCGTCCAGCCGGCCACCGATGCAGACCCGGTCAGGAACGACATCGACTTCTACTGGCCAGCCACCACTACGGTCGCCCCCTCGATCGGGACCAACAGCCCACTCGCGGTCACGATGGCTCAGCGAGATCTCACCTTCAACGTGGTCACCAATCCAGCTGCTGACGGCCAGACGGCAACGGTCGACCTGAAGATTCCGTCATCGGCTGCGGCGATCTCCAAGACCAATACCAACTCCATCGTGTATACGTTCATCCGCGCCCGCCGAAGTGCCGGTGAGGTGAAGGTCACGCTCACCAACTACCTGACCCAGACCGTTCCCGTGCCAGTAGACCCAGGCCCGGAGACCGAAGCTGCGACACCGATCACGATGGTTCGGGCGCTCACCGATGTGACCGGCACGATCACAGGCCTTCCCGTTGGATACGCCGGCATTGCGACCGTCCGGGCCACGCTGACAACCCCACCGGCCACCGTCATCAACGGCACCGTCACTGGGGCCACGTTCACGATCGACGATCTGACGTGGGGCAACTGGATCGTCAGCGTCGATGCGCCCGGCGCCGGCACCGGCAACAACACCACCCCGGTTGTCGTCGACGGTGTTGCGGCCAGCACCGTCGTGCGTGACGTCGGACTCACCCCACGCCCGTACGACTACGACTTCTTCGCCCGTACCGTCAGTGCCGCAGCAGGCATCGGCAACATCACGATCACGATGGGCACGGACAGCGACGTCACCATCGCCAGCGGGGGCGACAAGGGCGAGCTGACCCTGACGGTGCTCGAAACGCTGAGCCGCAGTTGGACGGCATCCGGTAACGGCTTCCTGACTCAGACCGACCCGACCGGACCTGCGCTTGCGAGCACTGCAGTC
>JANOQU010000174.1:0-4702 GCA_031422355.1 Actinomycetes bacterium | reverse complement strand
GGAGATGGTGAGGTTTCGGATCTCGGCGTTCAGTGCGCCGGCCGTTGCGCGCACGGTGGAGTTCAAGGTGGCGGAGCTGTTGGCGTTGATGATGGTGTTCGATTGGCCGGAGCCTTCGATGTCGACGAAGTTCTCCAACAGAATCCCGGCCGGCTCGACGTAGGTGCCTGGTGCGATCTTGATCACATACCGGTTGGTCGTGGTCGCAGCTGGCAGGGTGGTCCCGATTGCGTCGAGTGCCGCGGTGATCGTGGTGAAGTCGCCGCCTGATTTCGCGACCCAAACAACCTGCGATGGACGGGGGCCAGGATCCCCAGTCGCCCCAGTCGCCCCAGTCGCCCCAGTCGCCCCAGCGGGTCCGGTTGCTCCGGTAGGGCCGGCTGGTCCGGCAGCACCCGCAGGACCGGCGACGCCAGCGGGTCCGGCGGGTCCGGCTGGTCCGCTGCTGGATGGTTCGTAGTAGCCAACGATGTCGGCTGCGATGTCGACGGTGCCGGCAAGGTTGTAGAACGAAAGCTTGCCGTCAGCCGACAGGGCGACAGTGACGGCGTTCGGGGTCGGTGCCTGGCCGGCGGTCCAGTTCAAACTGGATGCCAACGGCAACGGCTTGTCGGCCGGGAACACGGCGAGAAATGATGCCGCGCTCGGGTTGATTGCGATCACGTTCATCGACAGCCCAGTTGCGCCAGCCGGGATCGTGCATTTGCCGTTGGTGCCCCACGCGGTCGCGGTGAATGTGGTCACCGGGCCGAGCGGCGTGGATCGTCCACCGACGTTGTCCAACCCCGGTCGGGTGTCCAGCAGACGGCACGGTGTAATCGGCACGAATGACGACGCGCCCAGCGATCCAGCTGCCAGCCCGGACGTCGATGAGGTCAACACCCCACCACCCCCGACCAGCAACACGACCGTAGAACCAACCGCGACCAAACGCGAACGCAAATGGCCAGACCGAAACCGTGCAGATCCCAACATGACGACCCCTCTCGACGAGCGAACGGAACTCGCTCACCGCACACCATCCTCTGTGCGCGCGAACGAAACGCGAACGCAGACCCGATCAAGCGCAAGTCCGTTCGCGATCGGTTCGCGCCCGATTCGTAGGGTGCGACGTCAATGACCGTGATCAGTCTCGACGTGTGGCAACCGATGCCGAGTCTGTGGGCAGAATTCGACGCCCTCGTTACCTCGATCCGCCAGATCGACGAACGATTCGGTGCCCGGGTCAGTACGTGGCGGCCGATCGCTGGTGCGTCATCCGAGGAACTGGTCGTCTACTCGACCGAGTTCGACAGTTTGGCGGCGTATCAGATATGGGCCGACCGGACAGCGGCCGATGCCGAGCACTGCTCGTTCCGGAACATGTTGCAGAAGCTCAGCCCCACGATCTCCCTTGGCCGGTCCGCCACCGAGGGCGGCGCGCCGCCGAATCGAGTCGTGGTCGATGACGACCCACGGGTGAACGCCCGCTCACTCCAGTTCGGCGCGTGCCCGACGGATCATCTCCAGAGCGGTCGCTGAGCCGAATCGTTCTGCAGCTGCCAACGCTCGGTCGTACCAGTCGTTGGATTGCGGCGTGTCGCCGATCACGGCGTACAGCCCGCCGAGGTGGGCCGAGAACGATCCCCAGCACAAGCCTGCGCCGAACAAGCTGGCGACCATGAAGCGGTCGTGATGCGGGATCAGGATCGGGATCAACTGCTTCGCGGCTTGCACATCGCGCAACAGTCGGGCCGTCTCGCACAGCGTGCCGATCGTCATCGACCAGAGCCCATCGTCGGGCACCGCAGCGCAGGAATCCGCGACGATCGGCTGGAACAGTGCCCTCGCCTCCGAGACTGCGTCGGCTCGGCCGGTTTGTGCCAAGGCCACGGCAAGTCCACTCGCCACCGACGGCAGTTGCGGATACATTGCGACTGCGCTGCGGAGCAGGTCGACGAGATCTGGGCCTTGGCCCAGCTGAAGTTGGAACGCTGCCACTTGCAGTGCTGATGCCATTGCGGCCTCAGGATGGTCGATGCCGGCGAGACGGTCGATAGCCGCACGTCCGTCTGCGATCGCCGCGTCCGCGTCACCGGTGACGAACCGGTGACATGCAGCCCACGCGTCGGCCACCCACAGCCAGTACGGCTGAGCGAGGTGGTCTGCATCGTTGCGCAGTTGCTCGAGCTCGTGGTCGCTCCCGAATCGGTCGCCGATCTCCATACAGTCGGCCAGGCGCCACATGTGCAATCGCACGCGTTGCTCGGCCGAGAGAACTGCAGGGGACGCATGCAGGAAGGATGTGCTGTGGTTCAACCGTTGCCGAGCCTGGTTCGGCCGGTTGAGCAACAGTCGGGTGGCGACGATCCCCCTGGCGGCGACGTCGAGGCATCCGGCGGCGGTTGCCTGGTCCGCAAGGTCACCGGCTCGCGTGGCGATTGCGCGCATTCGCGGCGGATCGTTCGTCACCATCAGAGCCAACGCCAGCTCTGCTGACAACGAGATCGCCAGCCCGATGTCCTGCTCGCCGAGCCGGTCGATTGCTTCTTCCAGCAACGCGATTCGCTGAGCGTCCGCCATTGTTGGTGCGACCCCGCGACCGCCGTTCGCAACCAACTCCAACATCGATTCAGCGAACAGCGCACCGAGCGAATGGGTGCGTGCGATATCCAGCGCCAGCTCCAACTCGCGCCGAGCACCGGCGAAGTCGCCGACTCGGCGAAGGCACGAACCGAGGCCAAGTTGAATCGCGCACATTCTGGAAGCGTCTAGGCCCAGCCGTTGGGCCGGGCCCTTGGCTCGCTCGTAGAAGCGCAGGGCGACGTCGTAGTCGAACGCCGCCATGGCGAACTCGGCGGCGCGAATGCACGCCCGTGCGTACGCATCTCCCTGGGCCGGACCCTGTGCGGCGTCCAGGTGAGCGGCGAGCGCTGACGCCAGATCCGTTCGGTCATCGCCAAGATCTTCGATCACTCCGCTGATCACCAGATGCAGCCGGCGGCGGCGGGTACCCGGGAGCAAACCGTAAGCGGCATCACGGACGATCCCGTGGGCGAAGCTGAGCTCGCCGGATGAAGACTCGACAAGGAGGTGGCGATCGATCAATTCGTCGACCGATTCCTCGCGTTGGCCGACACGAGCGAGCGCGCCGTCGAGTAGCTCGCGAGGCACTGATGTGCCGATGGTTGCGGCGAACTCCAGCACCGAGCGTGCATCTGGGTTCAGTGTCGCCAGCCGACTTCGGACAACCTCGATCACGGTTTCGGGAATCTCCGCTGGCCTGAACCGCTCACCCTGTTCGTCGATCGTGCGCATCACCTGCGTCACGTAGAACGGGTTGCCGCCGGTGCGAATGTGCAGACTTCTGGCGATTTCACCCGCCTGGGTCATCCGAGCGTTACTCAGCATGGCCTGCACGTCGTCCAGATCCAGCCCGCCGATACGCATGACGCGGCAACCGTCAGTGCGTGTCAATTCGCCGACGACCGCCGAGATGTGTGCGCGAAGTTCGACGTCGTTGCGGAAGGTACAAATCACCAGCAGACGGGTCGAGGCGAGGGTGCGGATCAGGGAGCGGAACATCATGACCGTCGAGGGATCCGCAGCGTGAGCGTCGTCGATCACCAGGGCAATGGGCGTACGAGCGATCCGTTCGAACATCGAGCGGACACCTTCGAACAGTCGAGGTCTGTTGTCGCCGTCAACGACGCTCGAGACGTCGAGTCCGAGGCGTGCGGCAATGGCGGGCACGATGGCGGCGATTTCGTTGGCGAACGAACCGAGTAGGGCACGGAGTTCGTCGTCATCGAGGGGCGCGGTGTAGGTGGCGAGTGCTTCGGCGAACGGTTCGTATGGCGTGAACTGCTGCACGCTGCATCGCCCGTAGAGAACCTGGCTCGGGCCCGCTCGGCGCATCGCCTCGACGGCCAACCGAGTCTTGCCGGCGCCCGCTTCGCCAGCGATGAACACCACCCGTCGTTCGCCCCCGACCACTTCCGCCCATGCGGTGGACAGCTGCTCCAAGTCGGCTGTTCGCCCCACGAACGCACGTGTCGAATCGGTGGCGAGCGGCCGGCTGACGTCGCTGCGATGCAGATTCGAATCATCGACGAGCAGGGCCATATACAGCGCCTCGGTCTCTGCCGATGGCCGTGCTCCGAGCTCTTCGACCAGTATTTGGCGACACGTTTCGTATGCCCGCAAAGCCGCTCCGCGACGTCCTGCGCATTCGTGGGCCAGCATGACCAACCGGTGGGCGTATTCGTCGAGCGGGTCGTCGGTGACCACACGCGTCGCCAGCATCGCGGCGTCGTCGAACCGACCGCGGAAACGTTCACCCTCGGAAGCAATTCGCAGCGCCCGGTTGCGCATCCTGGCCAGATCGGCACGAGGTCCCTCCAGCCAATCCGCGTCGTGTCCAGGCAACAGCGGGGCTTCGAGCAGTTCGATTGCGCGCAGGGCCGCCTCGCCGGCAGAAATCGGAGAGGTCTCGACGTCTGCCATGGCAAGTTCGAGTTGTGCCTGCCACAGATCGACACTCACTTGCTCGTCGACCGCCAGCCGGTAGGTGCGGCCAGAGTTGTCCAGCGTCACCGCCGTTCCCAAGTGTCCGAGGAATGCCCGAACCTTGCTCGCGACACCCCGCAACGCGCCTTCCCAATGCGGACCGAGGCCTTCCGTCCAAAGTACGTCCGCCAATTGCTCGCTCGTCACGGGACGA
>JANOQU010000173.1:0-2382 GCA_031422355.1 Actinomycetes bacterium | reverse complement strand
TCCTCAAACACGGCTGCATTTGTCGGCACGTCATTGCTGGTCGCCGGTATCGGTGTGATCGGTGCCGTTCGCCGCAATCAGGCCCTCGCCAGCGCGGCCATCGACTCGAATTCAGGTACTCACGACAGCTCAATCGGCTTCTGGTGACCGCCATCCATCGTTACGCTGTCACCAATGTCTGCCGACAAAAAGCCAGCCGACAACTCGGCATATCGGACACCGGTGCAAGCGCTGGAGCGCGTGGTTCACTTCCTCGATCGCTCACACGAGACCGGCTTCAAGACCAAGGCGTTCGTCCGTGCTCTCGATGTCGTTCGCAACACCCCGCACGAAGAAATCGTGGAGCGCGCATCGCGGAACACGTTGAAGCAACTGGACGGCATCGGTGACAGTTCGGCCAAGGTGATCATCCAGGCATTGCGCGGCGAGACCACGTACCTCGACACGCTGGACTCACAGACCGCCGTCAAGATCACCTTCGATGGCGAGCGGTACCGGGAGGCCCTGCGCGGCGACTGTCACCTCCATTCGCGCTGGAGCGACGGGGGAGCAACGATCGAAGCGATGGCAAGAGCGGCAATTGCGCTCGGCCACGACTACATGGTGCTCACCGATCACAGCGCCCGGCTCACCATCGCCCACGGATTGGATCGCCAGCGGCTACTCGACCAATTGAACGACATCAATCGGCTGAACGAGATGCTCGCCCCGTTCCGGATCCTGACCGGGATGGAAGTCGACATTCTCGAAGACGGTTCGCTCGACCTCGACGACGACATGCTCGAACGACTCGACATCGTCGTCGCCAGCGTGCATAGCAAGCTTCGGATGGACCGGTTCAACATGACGATCCGGATGGTTCGCGCCGTCGAATCGCCCCACGTCGACATCCTCGGACACTGCACCGGGCGGATGATCGGTAAGCGCCCCGAATCCGAATTCGATGCCGACAAGGTCTTCGCTGCGTGCTCAGCCAGCAACACTGCGGTCGAGTTGAACTGCCGACCGGAGCGACTCGATCCACCGGAGAATCTGCTCGCGGCAGCCATCGGTCACGGGTGTTACTTCTCGATCGACTCCGACGCGCATGCGACCGGTCAATTGGAGTGGCAGCCGCTCGGTTGCGACCGGGCTGCCACAGGTGCCGTGCCGATCGAGCGGGTGGTCAATACCTGGTCCGCGTCTGACCTGCTCGAATGGGCGACCAGCCGGTAGGAGCCGCAGATCCGCCCCGCTAGGCTTGCCCGCCATGTCAAAGAAGACCAAAAAGCGTAAGGCCAAGATGCGCCGCTCCAAGGCGAATCACGGTAAGCGTCCCAACATGGGGCGTGGCTAACACCACATTGCCCGTGCCGCCGACGCCTCGGCAGGCGGCAGTCGATCTCTACCAAGGCGTTCCCGTTGCGGACCCGTATCGGTGGCTCGAAGATGGCGACTCACCAGCCACGCACGAGTGGGTGGCCCAACAAAACGAACGTACACGTCAGGCGCTCGATGCCCGGCATGATCCCGAATCGGATCGTGATCGGTGGCACGAGCGCCTTGTCGCGCGCCTGAGTCTTGGTGTCGTGATGCAGGCCAAGGTTCGTGGTGACCGGTTGTTTGTCGTCGAACGAGCGGAATCGGCCGAGCAATTCTCCCTCGTGCTGCGTTCAGCCTCGGCCGCGTCGGCCGCTCCGATTCTTCTGATCGACCCCGGAACGATCTCGCCGGATTCTGCAACCGCGCTCGATTGGTTCTTCCCGTCGGCCGACGGAAGATTCGTGGCCTACGGACTGAGCGAGGGCGGCACGGAGAACAGCGTGCTGTCGATTCTTGATGTCGAATCTGGCGAGCATCTGGCTGACCGGATCACCAACACTCGTGGCGCAACGGTGGCATGGCTGGCTGACTCAAGCGGGTTCTATTACACGGCCTATCCCGAGGACGATCAGTACAACCGGCGGGTGATGTTCCACGAGATCGGCGCCGACAGCGAAGTCGATCCGATCATCTGGAGCGATTCCGAGGCGCCGCAGGCATGGCCGGACGTCAAGATCTCGCCGGACGGTCGGTACCTCCTCGTCGAGGTGATGGTTGGTTGGGGTCATATCGACGCATTCCTGCTGGATCGTCAGGACGGAAGCTGGCTGACAGTCGTCGCCGATATCGAGGCCACATCGTCGTTCGATTTCATGGGCGACCAACTCATCATTGCGACCACCGTCGGTGCCCCGAAGGGCCGGGTGGTCCTGGCACCCCTCGACGCACCGTGGTCCGACGGCTGGCGCACGGTCGTGCCCGAAGGCACCGGCGTGATCGCGAGCGCGTCGGCATTCGGCAAGGAGATCCTCGTCGTCGTCACCGAGGGCGCGGTCGACCGGATCGAGCGTTGGCGACCGG
>JANOQU010000172.1:0-6295 GCA_031422355.1 Actinomycetes bacterium | reverse complement strand
CCGTGAACGCAGCCGATGTCAACGCCGATGCAACTTCGGTCGCGTACCCACGTCCAATGTGGTCGACGTGGATCCAGTAGCCGATCTCCAAAATGTCCGGACCGCCTCGGCGGTGCAAGCCTGAGCCGCCGACCACCACGCCATCCTTCCAAATACCGACGACGACATCGCCGCCGGATTCCCAATCGGCCTGCCATTGGCGGATCAGGTCCAAGCGTTGCTCACGCGTGAGCGGTTCGTGGGCGACCCACGGCATCCACGGGCGAAGATGCTCGAGGCTGACCGCGATCGCATCGGCGAACGCGTCGATATCACCCGGACCCCATCGACGCAGTAACAAACGGGGCGTCTCGACCCGATCGGGAAGCTGCTGGGACATCGTCGAACCATACCGACGTCGAAGTCGTCGGACCGCCGGATTTTCGCCGTTCCGCTACTGCAGTTCGACCAGACCGTGCATGTCGTCGAACGGCAGGCGCTCGTTGGTGTAGGCGACAACTTCCATCCCGGTGAGGGTGATGATCCCGCGGTTGTTGGTGAGAAACGCCGCGTCGGCAGCGTCTCGTCCGGTGGCGATTCGCACCATGGTGGACCGAGGCGCGAGACACGTTGCGTCGACGACTTGCCACACGCCGTCAACGTATGCCTCGGCGACGGCGTGGAAATCCATCGGGCTGAGACCGGGCGCATACACCGAGACCAGTCGCGCCGGCACGTCGCACGAACGCAGGAACGCGATCACGAGGTGGGCGAAGTCGCGACACACGCCTTGGCGAGCCAACAGCGTGGACGCCGCACCGTCGATCGGCCGGCTGGATCCGGGAACGTATCCGAGCCGAGTACCGACCCAACTGGAGACGGCCGTCAACAACTCGGCGCCCGACAATCCAGCGAACTCGGCACGCGCCACCGGCGAGAGCCGATCGGATTCGCAGTATCGGCTGGGGCGTAGGTAGCGGACGAGATCGACCGGCCTGGTGGTGGGTGACGGTGCAAGTGACGTCACGATCGCGTTGTAGTCAACGACCAACTTGCCGGTTGGCACTCGATCAGCAACGTGCAACCGGGTGCCGTGATCGTCGGCTATCTCTTCGACCTCGACGGTCTCGCCGCCGACGGTGACAACCAACGATTCGGCGTCGACATCCGGACCTCGGGCAACCGCCACCGACAACACGATGTCGACCGGCGTGATCACATCGCATTCGAGATGGGCGATCACAGTTCGTTGCACCACGTCACTATGCCGTGACGTGGCCTGGTCCGTGGCGACACCGGGCGACTTCACAACGCATTCACGATCAACGCTGGCGGCGCGCCCGCGGTTTCCTCGGTTTGGGCTGGCGAAATTGCATCCCAAAACCGACCACAGCCAACGCGACCATGAGCAAGGTCCACATCGCAGCAAGCCCGACGCCGATGTTGCCGTACCGCTGCTCGAGGTAACTGTCTGCATCCGGCGACACCTCGGCGCCCAGCCCCATCAGAGGCATCGCCGCGAACAGGGTGCCGAGCGCGGCGACGAAGATCAGCATGATGCCGGACCGGGAGACCTTGAATGCCACGTGACGATTCTGCCCGCGGCAAACGCGAAACGGTGACTTGTATCGTTTCAGCGCGGGCAGTGTGGAGTCATCAAAGTCGGAGGCGTCAAATTGAGCAAGATAGAGCAACACCGGGTTCGGGGCCGGCGCGGCCGATCGGCCAGTCGGCACAGTCACGTCGCCGTTGCGATCATCGTGGCAACACTGGCGGCGTGCAGTTCTGACAGTGGCGACGGCGCAACGACCTCGGCCAACTCGACGTCGACCATCGCTGGGGCTCCGAGTCCGGCCAGCGCGGACCCGGCGGCAATCACGACCATCGCAGCACCTGCGACCACCGTCGCGGCGGTTATCGACACGACTCCCACCACCGTCGCCGAGACGACGACCACGACTGCACCCGCGACAACGACCACCATTGCGCTCGTCACCGAGGGCGCTCTCGTTCTGGTCGCGAACGCCGCAGCAGTGCCCGGCGCAGCGACCGCGCTCACCGCGGCGTTGCAAGGACTGGGCTATTCGGTCAAAGAAGCAACCGACGCTGCCGGCTACGAAGAGAGCCTCGACGCGAGCAAGATCTATTTCTTGCCAGTGGCTGAAGCGGCGGCGCAATCACTCGGCCTGGTGATGCAGATCAACAGCGTCACCCGGATGCCGACTCCGGCACCGATTCTTGAAGCCCAGATCGGCCTCGGCGATGCAACGATCCTGCTGATGCTCGGAAGGGACCTCGCCGGCAAGTCGATCCCTGGCTTCACCGGCCGCTGACACACCACCGGAACGAGGCCCCAACCGAGCCAACCGAGCCGCCCCGAGTCCGTGTCAATCATCGGCAGTGCTGACACGGGCGAGTTCACGGACCCGGGCAAGCAGAACATCGAGCGCCGGTTCGTTCATCCCACCGTCGGGCAAGATCACGTCGGCATACCGTTTGCTCGGCTCGATGAACTGTTCATGACTCGGTCGAACAGTCGCCAAGTACTGGGCGACGATGCTGTCCGGAGTTCGGCCCCGTTCGGCGACATCGCGGGCGAGGCGACGGATGAAGCGAATATCGGCGTCGGTGTCGACGAAGATCCGCAGATCGAAGCGCTCCCGCAGCGGCACGTCGTACAGCACAAGGATTCCTTCGACGACCACGATCCTGGCCGGGGCGACCAGCCGAACCTGGTCACTTCGATCGTGAATCGCGTAGTCGTACACCGGCACGGGAACTGTGGCGCCGGCCCGCAACGCTGCGAGGTGATCGTTCAAGAGCGCCCAATCGAAGGCGTCGGGGTGGTCGTAGTTGGACTTCGCCCGTTCGTCGATGTCTTGATGGGTGCGCGCAACGTAATACGAGTCCAGCTTGATCAGTGCGACGTTCTCATCACCGGCGAGTTCTGCCAACTTCTCCGAAATCGTGGTCTTGCCCGAACACGTTCCGCCAGCAACCCCGATCAGAAATGGACGCTGCGCGATCTGACCTGGCGTCGGAGTGGCATTCATCGGAACGAGACGATACTTCGTGATCGCTAAGCGGGCATCGGAACGGCCGTCTGGGCGGGTCCGCCGGCAGATATCCAAAGAGCCGTTTGAACCACGATCGACGTTGCACTTGCGCGGGTACTTGTATCGCGCCCTCTGGCCAGGCAGGCTGTGTGCGTGGCAGAACAGATCGAATTGACCGAACGCGAGCGCGCCCTGTTGGACTTCGAGGGCAACTGGTGGACTCGCGACGACGCCAAGGACACCCTGATCCGCGCGACATTCGCCTGCAGCCTGGACGAGTACTATCAGGAACTCAACCGGCTCCTCGAGGTTCCGGCAGCGTTCGCCCATGACCCGCTGGTGGTTCGTCGCCTCCTTCGTCTGCGTGATCGACGCCGCCGAGCACGACTCGAGGGTCCTGCCCAAGTTGATGATGCACGCGGAGGAACGAACGTATGAGCAATGACCAACCGTCACGCCGGCCTGCCGGAAAGGCAGGTGGCGGCGCCCCGATGGGGTCCACCGTCAGCATCATCATCGCAGTGGTCGCGGTCGTGGTCGGCTTTCTCGTGCTGCGCAACATCAGCGACAGCGATGGTGGTTCGGCGTCGGTGGACCCCGGTTCAGTGGGCTCGGTTGCCCCGGCAAACTCCGGGGACATCGCTGCCGTCGAGTCGACGACGGTGACAACTGCTGCCGGACCGCCGACGACACCGGCTCTGGATTTCAATGCCGCCCAAGTCGTGATCGTCGCCAATGCTTCCGGCCTCGGTGGTGCCGCGGGCCAGTACACCAAGGCGCTGATGGGCCTCGGATTCACCACGGGTACCCCAACCGACGCGACAACTCCGAAGCTGGACCTCAGCGTCGTCTACTACGTCGCCGGGGCCGAGACTGTTGCAGCGTCGGTCGCTCAAGCCATGGGCGCCCTCGACGGCAGTGGTGTCCTGACGATGCCCATCCCGACGCCGCCGCCGATCTCGGGGGGCATTCTGCCCGCTGGCGCCACCGTCTTGGTGATGCTCGGGACGGACCTGGCCGGCAAGGCGTTGCCGATCTCGGCTGGAACAACGACAACCACCACAATTCTGCCGACGGCACCAATCGACGTCACCACCAGTTCCAGCACCGCCTGATCCAGTCAGCGGAGGTTCAGGTGCCGCCCCGCCGGCGCAGTAATTGCAGCGTCGCCTCCTCAATGCACGTCTGCGTCTCGGTCATTGCCCGCTCACGTCCGAACGCTTCGGCGAGGGCGATGTGATCGATCCGATCGACGACATCGGCATCGGCGTCACCGACGATCGCCGCGACCGACTTGCCTGCATTGCGGGAAATCTCCTGCACCCCGCCGACCACCTTGCCGCGAAAACTCTGCGCATCCAGGTAGCCCTCGCCGGTGATGATGAAGTCGGCTTCGGCCACCCGGTCGTGGATGTCGAGTTCGTCCGCCACCAAATCGAAGCCGGGTAGCAACTTGCCGCCGAGAGCAACGAGCGCCCCTGCCAACCCGCCTGCCGCACCGCTTCCTGGTACGTCGCGAACGTCGATGCCATAGTCCTGGAGATAGACCTGCGCGAGTCGTTCGAGCCGACCAGTCAGCATCGCGACCTGGGCCAATGAGGCACCCTTCTGGGGCCCGAACACCGACGCCGCGTCGACGAATGTCGTGTTGACATCGCATGCGACAAGCAGTTCGACACCGCGCAATCGGTGTGGCGCGTGGATTGCGCGAAGCGCGCCAAGGCCACCATCGGTGGTCGCGGATCCGCCGAGGCAAACGATGATCTTCTTGACGCCCGTGTCGAGCGCGATATCGATCAGTTCGCCGGTACCGGTCGTGGTCGCTGCCAACGGGTCGTTTCGATCTCGTCCGCCAGCGAGCAATAGCCCCGACGCCTCGGCCATCTCGATCACGGCGAGGTCGCGACTCAGCCGCCAGCGAGCCTGTACCTGATCCCCGAGCGGCCCGGTGACCGAGGTCGTGCGATTGGCCCCGCCGAGGACATCGAGGGTTCCCTCGCCACCATCGGCCACCGCAAGTTCGACGCAGTCATGGCCCAGTTGCCAGCAGGCATGCCCGATCGAAAGGGCGACCTGCGCGGCGGTGGCAGTACCACGAAATTTGTCGACTGCCGCGAGGACCCGCATCTGCCGGAGGCTATCGGTTGTCATCTGCGACCATCATCAACCCGCCGTTCGCGGCCAGGTGCGGAATCCTGACCTACTCGGTAGTGTTTCGTTCATGTCTGTGACCGTTCGTATCCCCACCACCATGCGTCCCCTGGCGGGCGGCGCCTCGACGGTCAAGGTCGACGGCACAACCCTCGCCGATGTCCTGGCCAATCTCAATACCAGCTTCCCGGGCTTCGACGATCGCCTGTTCGACGAGACCGGCGGCCTGCGCAAGTTCGTCAACGTCTTCGTCGCTGACGACGACGTGCGGTACCTCGACGGACTGGGAACGCCAGTGCCCGACGGCGAAACCGTGTCGATCATTCCTGCCGTCGCCGGCGGCTGAATCTTGGCCGTCAGGCCGGGAGCAGATCCAGGAACGCCTTGCGGTCCTTGGGGCCAAGGTCCGGTGCTGGCGGTCGATTGTCACGATCCATCCATGCCGCGAGCACTCGTTCATTGACATCGGCATCGGTGGCCATTGCATCGGGCGCGGAGAGCAGGTTGAAGGTACGCAAAAACGCCCGCATCACCACAGCATCGGTACGGATGGCCGGCAGCAGACCGTCGCGAAAAACGCCACGCATGAACGTGCGGGGGTCATCCGTGTCAGCGTCCGGGTCTTCGCCAGCCAAGATCGCGTCGGCGACTCGACGAGCTTCGCGGTCCTGATCGACCGAGGCCCGGTACCACGGATAGATATGGGCGCGCAGGGCTTCGTCGTAGCTGGCCGCAATGGTTCGCAGACTGAGCGGCGAAGAATCACCCTGTGCTGCGTCGATCGCATCCGCGAGAAGATCTGCACCCCAGAATGCTGTGCTGCAGCCGCGGCCGTAGAGCGGATTGGTGCACAGGATCGCGTCACCGATCGGAACGATGCCGACCGCGACCGGTTCGCCGTCAACCACGTAGTTGCGCCACCGATTGAGAAGTCCAGCCATCACATGCACCGATGGGGTGATTGGCTCGGCGCGGCCGTCAAGCCATGGCTCGGTCGCAACCAACTGGGCGGCCGCCGTGTCGAAGACCAATGGGTCAGCGAAGAGTTTGCGCATTTCGGCATCGTCGGTCGACGCGGCAAGCGTGACGCTGAACGTCCGGTTGTCGCC
>JANOQU010000171.1:0-2965 GCA_031422355.1 Actinomycetes bacterium | reverse complement strand
CGGCAGACACCGACCCAATGAACCGATCGGGAAACTCCCGCATGGCTCGTTGGCCGACCTCGCCCTCGACGCCGATCATCGATCGTTCGATTCCGAAGTGATCCATCGTGTTGATTGCGACTTCAACGGGGTCGAGTGATTCGGGCATGGCCGATGGGACGTTGCCCTTGAACAAGTATTCGACGGGAAACATCGTCTCCTTGCTCTCCACGTCTTTGATGTTCGGGCGAAAGAACTCGTACAGGTGTCGGGGATCGGGATCCGGGAAACCCATCATCGTCTCGATGATCCCGAGACCATTCTTTCCAACTACTGGCATCGTCATGCTGTGGCTCCAATCAAGTCGTATGCATTCGTTCTCATGATCTGACGGACCTCGGCCTCGTTGAAACCATGCAGGTCGTCGACGAAGGTTTTGGGCACTGCCAGACCTTCTGCATGGGGGAAGTCGCTTCCGAAGAGAACTCGGTCGGATCCGATCGCGTTGGCGAGCCCGCGGATGTCGTCCTCGTAGAACGGTGCAACCCAGACATGGTCACGGAATTGTTGGATTGGGTCAACCTTGAACATGCCAGGGTTCTGCGAAGACGCCTTTTTGAACTTCTTCAACAGCGGTTGGACCCATTCGCTGCCCGCCTCGATGCTGGCGCAACGGAGGTCCGGGTGACGGCTGAACACGCCGTGACATACGAGTACGGCGAACATGTCGAAAGGCGCTCGGTCGCTGGTCATGGTCCGAAGCGCAGAGAACTGAAACGCCTGGAAATCACCGCTCGGCTCCCAGTCATCGAGATACTTGCCGTATCCAGCATCGCCTGAGTGGAACGCCACGACGACGCCGGCTTCTGCGGCGCGAGCCCAGAACGGGTCGTAGATCGCATCGCCGGGGGAGCGGGTGAGCCCTCGGGGTGCCAAGGCTGGCGCAGTCCGCATCACGACCACACGCACGTTGCGCCCGATTGCCCAATTCAATTCGTCCAATGCCCATTGGGGATCCGCAAGAGTGATGTAAGGGGCTGCGTAGATCGCGTGCTTGTAATCGAATCCCCAGTCGTCGTCGAGCCACCGGTTGAACGCCGTGAACGCCGCACAGAGAGCTGGAATGTCGTGGCGCAGCGATTCCTCCATACCGACACCGAGGGTCGGGAAGAACAGCGCCGCGTCGAGACCCTGATCGCGCATCATCGCCAAGCGGGCGTCGCGGTCACGGTAGGCGGGGCTGATCGGGTCCAGATCGCCGAACATCGCGCGCAGGTCGCCGCCTGCCACCTTGCCCCGGAAGTAGGCATCGAGCGCACCCGGCTTCGACACTGGATCGAACGTGGGATTCGGAATGAACTTGTTGACCTTGCCGCCGACCAGCAGTCGCTGCTTGCCGCCAAGTTCGACCCATTGCATGCACCGTTGCGCCATCTTCGGATCGATGTGCCGAGTGAACGCATCGGTCGCCTCGTAGTAGTGGTTGTCAGCGTCGAACGGCTTGAAGCCCAATTCGGTCATGCTCATCCCCTGTTCTCATTCTGATCTGTGCCGCGCCAGCGGCGTCCCACCCGGAATCTGACGGTCCATCAGAAACTATCGCTTGGGCTCGATCATCGACGTGTCGGATACCGTACGACCGATGTGCGGTCGGTTCGTTTCCACGAATTCAGCAGAGGAGATCGCGTCATACTTCGGTGCATCGTTCGAGGGTGCGCTGCAGGAATCACTACCGGCCAACTTCAATGTCGCACCAACGAACGACGTCTACGCTGTGGTCGCTGACCGTTCGTCGGAGGTGAATGAACGGGCCCTGAGAGCTTTCCACTGGGGTCTCGTTCCGGTCTGGGCGAAGGACGCAAAGATTGGTTCGTCGATGATCAACGCCCGCGCCGAGACGGTTGCCGACAAACCGGCTTTCAAAGGCGTGTTCAAAAAGTACCGGTGCATCATCCCGATGACGGGTTTCTTCGAGTGGCAGGCCGCACATCCGAGTTCCCCGATCGGTGCCAAGGGCAAGCCCGTTAAGCAGCCGATGTTCATCCACCGAGTGGATGGAGAACCATTGGCCGTCGCTGGCCTGTGGAGTGCCTGGCGTGACAGAAGTGGACCCGACGACTCGCCTTGGTTACACACCTGCACCGTGATCACGACGTCAGCCAACGCAACCATGGCACCTGTTCACGACAGGATGCCGGTCATCCTTCCAGCATCGGTGTGGCAGCGTTGGCTGGACCCGACCGAGACTGATCTCGAGGGACTGAGCGCATTGCTCGTTCCTGCTCCGGACTCGCTGCTGACGATGTATCCGGTCTCGACCCTGGTCAACAACGTGCGCAATCAGGGCATGGAGCTGATCGAGCCGATGCCCGCCACTGATCCTGCTGGGTTTGAGGGTTTCCCCAGATAGCCGTCGTCTCACTCTGTTCGTACTGTCACCCGACATCCGGCATCCCATCCACGCTGTCAGCAGATGTCGGGCAGAGGCCGACATGTGATGCCAGCGTCGTTCGGGACTTCCATGGAGAGAACTCTGGGACACCCTTCATGCACCATTGCTGGATGGACCAGCGCTACTCGAGGATTACCGAACTCAGTGCGGCGCAACACGGTGCCGTCAGTCTCAATCAACTCGAACGCGCAGGCGTCGACAGACAATTGCGTTCGGCGTGGGCTGCGGCAGGCTTGATCACACGGCTCGGACCGAACTCGTATGCGATTGTCGGATCAGAAGCCTCGTGGCATCGCAGTGCATGGGCTGCCGCAGCCGATGTTGCCGGTGCGGGCTTCGTGGCCGGCCGAAGCGGGGCACGATTGCACGGGCTCGATGGTTTCGGACTTCTTTCCGCGAAGACCGTGGATCCGGTCGAAGTTCTGGTCAGCCGCAGTCATCGCGGCGTCCGTACACCTCATGTCGTCGGCTCTACTTCGATTTTGCTTGGCCGGATCGACTCCATCGAGATTGACGGCGTGAGATGTCTCAAGG
>JANOQU010000170.1:0-3917 GCA_031422355.1 Actinomycetes bacterium | reverse complement strand
CACGATCATCGTCGACACCGGCTGTAACACCGGCACTGCAACGGTCACGTTCGGCCCCGGCGGCACGTTCACCGCCGCTGACTTGACGATCACGGAGATCGCATGCACAGACGGGGTCGAGCCAAGGATTCTCGCCCTCTTCGGGCAAGAACTCGCGTGGTCCGTGGACGGAGACCAATTAACGATCTACCCGCTGGCAACCAGCGATGCTGGTCTGATCTTGCGAGACGCCGAATCGGTCAGCGCCGCACCCACGACCACGATCTCATCAGAACAGGCCGCCGCATCCGCTCGGGCCGACATCATCGCAGCGACGGCACTCGCTCGACTCACCGTCGACAACAGTTTCGGAGGCGGGGCCATATTCACCGACGTCGCGATCCTGTCGACCTTCGGCGAGGCGGACTCGACCGCGACGCTCACCGTCGATGGCGACGGTGTGATGCTCACCAAAGACGAACGAGGCGCGGTGGAAGCGGCGCTGGCGCCAACCTCGGTGCGCTGGACCACCGACCCGCAGGACCCCGCAATCCTGGCGGCTCAGGCCGCAGGTCAGCTCGAAGCGATCCTTACTCTGTCTGAGCCAGTGATCGACGGTGACTCGGCGACGATCGTGTCCGGCCTGTTCTGCGGAGAACTGTGCGGCATCGGCGGTGCATTCACACTCGACGGTCAAAGCGACGGATCATGGGTCGTGACCGGCCGGCCCGGTCCCCAATGGATCTCCTGAATTCCATCCACTTTCAAGCTGTCATCATGGGCAGATGCCGATCGGTGTCACCCAATCATTGCTGACGGTTCGTCACCGTTGGGTAGCCGTTGTCGGACTCACATTCGTGTTCGGTTGTCAAAGCAGCGAGGCCGGAGTCACGAGGACTACAGCCATCAGTTCGTCGGTCGAACCAACTTCCGGATCGCCGACGTCGGCGGTTGTCTTACCTCCGGCGAACGGCGATCTCGACTATCAACTCGGAGGCGCTTACGAACCGCCGGCCGGGGTCGACGTCGTGACGCGCGATCGCACCGAAGCGCCAGCTCCGGATCTCTACAACGTCTGCTACGTCAACGGTTTTCAAACCCAACCGGACGAGAGCCAGTTCTGGCTCGATGAAAATCCGGATCTGTTACTTCGCGATGATTCTGGGCAGCCGAGGGTAGACCCCGAGTTCCCCGATGAGTTCATTCTTGACACGTCGACCCAAGAGCGCCGCGAGCAGTTGGTCGACATCGTCGGTGATTGGATCAGTGGATGTGCCGACGATGGATTCCAGGCCGTCGAGATCGACAACCTGGACACCTACGCCCGATTCGACGATGCACTCGACGAGGATTCTGCGGTCGCGTATGCCAGAGCGCTGACGGACAGCGCCCATGCCCGAGGCATGCCGATTGCGCAAAAGAACTCCGCCGAACTTCTGGGACGTCGAAGCGAAACGGGCTTCGACTTCGCGATCGTCGAGCAGTGCAACGAGTTCGACGAGTGCGATGATTTCGTCGAGGCATACGGCGATCAGATCTATGTCATCGAATACGACCACGCAGCCTTCACAGCTGGTTGCAACGACTTTCCAAATGTCTCGATCGTCTTCCGGGACGTCGAACTGGCGCCACCGACCGAAGGGAGCTATCGACGCGAATCCTGCTGAGCACGGTCAGGTCATCAGCGCGACGAGTTGGTCGAGTGCTGCTCCCCAACCGTCGTGAAATCCCATCTCAGAATGTCGGCGGCAGGTATCGGCATCTGGGTGCATCGCGATCGCGATGTATCGGGTGCCGCCATCGCCGTCCGGTTCGATTGTGATCATGCCTGTGAACG
The DNA here is from genome assembly GCA_031422355.1 of Actinomycetes bacterium. GTDB lineage: Bacteria > Actinomycetota > Acidimicrobiia > Acidimicrobiales > Ilumatobacteraceae > WLMZ01. Next base: position 2,101 of record JANOQU010000170.1, on the reverse strand, counting down.
CGAGGTCGTCAGCGCCGTTGGACGGCGACGTCGGCCGGAAGTCTTCGGTCAGCACGCTCGTGAAGACAAGCCGGCGGCCGGGCTCGATGTCGACGAAGCATCCGCTGTTTGGGTAGCGATCGCCTTCGGGAGACTCCATCGTCGTGTTGAACCGACCGCCCGGTCGAAGATCGATCTCGCAGGCAACGGTCTTCCACGGCGCCGGCGTGAACCAGCGAACGATCAGGTCCGGCTCTGTCCATGCCTCCCACACGCGCTCTGGTGCGACGGCGATGGTGCGTTCGAGCACCAGATCGAGATCCGGGTTCGGCGTGAAGTGACTCATGATTGCTCCTTGTTGGCGGTGGACGACCTACCGTCCAGTCTTATCGAGGCCTGCTCGCAGGATCGATCCCGCTGGAGCATGTTTCCACAAGCACCTGGGAGCATCCGGCCGTGGTAAGCCTCGAATCGGAGAGTTACTGACACACTCGATGCATGGAGACTGCACGCGGCGTCGAGCCGGGATCACTCATACTTGTCACAGGGGCAAGTGGCTACATCGGCGGCCGCCTGGTGACCGTTCTGCTCGAACGGGGCTACCGCGTCCGATGCTTGGTACGCACGCCTGCAAAAGTGATGTCCGCTCCTTGGCACGATCACGTCGAGGTCGTTCGAGGCGATGTCGGCGACGATCTCAGCGAGGCGCTGGCGGGGGTCGACGCGGCGTACTACCTGGTGCACTCGATCGGCTCCGCAGCGGAGTGGGCGGAGCACGATCGGGTGGTCGCCGAGAACTTTCGGCGTGCCGCCGAACTGGCCGGGCTGCAGCGCATCATCTATCTCGGCGGTCTCGGCGACCACACATCGGGTGAACTGAGCGAGCATCTGGCGAGTCGCCAAGAGGTCGGAGCGGAGCTGGCCAAGGGTTCCGTGCCGGTAGTGGAACTGCGCGCCGCCGTCATCATCGGATCTGGTTCGGCCAGCTTCGAGATGCTCCGTTACTTGGTGGAAGTGCTGCCTGCGATGGTGACGCCGCGGTGGGTCGATACGAAGTGCCAGCCCGTCGCCGTCCGAGACATCCTGCACTATCTTGCTGAGTCACTGACGGACGACGTCAGCGGCCGCGTGCTCGATGTCGGCGGCCCGGAGGTGTTGACCTACCGCCAGATGATGGCCCAGTACGCGGAGGTGGCCGGTCTTCGGCGACGGCTGGTGGTGCCGGTTCCGCTGCTCACACCCGGACTGTCCTCTCGGTGGATCGGTCTCGTGACACCGATTCCGCCGTCGCTTGCCAGGCCCCTGATCCACAGTTTGGTCAACGATGTGGTCGTGACCGGCGAAGCAGCGGCAGACGCAATGCCGACCGAGCAACTCTCCTATCGCGCCGCCGTTGAACTGGCGCTCGGGCGGTCACGTCGCGGTGACGTTCCGACGAGTTGGACCAGAGCCGAGTTCGGCGGGAGGCCGCCAGCGGAGCCGCAACCCACCGACCCGAGCTGGGCCGGCGGCACCGTGAACCTGGACCGACGCAAGCGCCATGTCGCCGCCTCGCCGGCCGAACTGTTCACCGTCATTTGTTCCATCGGCGGCCGTCAAGGTTGGTACGGAAGCGACTGGATGTGGAGCCTCCGCGGGCTGATGGACTCCGTGATCGGTGGAGTCGGCATGCGTCGCGGGAGGCTCCATCCCTACCGGCTGTCCGTTGGGGATCCGGTCGACTTCTGGCGCGTCGAAGCTCTCGAGCGCGACCGCATCGTCCGTCTCCGCGCCGAGATGATCCTTCCCGGCGATGCCTGGCTGCAATGGCAGATCGAATCCGACGGCGAGGGCGCCACCGTCACCCAATCGGCTCGGTTCCATCCCCACGGTCTTCTCGGCCGCTTGTATTGGATCGCGGTTGCGCCGTTTCACCGGTTCGTCTTCCCGGGGATGATGGCCGGAATCTGCGCCGACGCTGAGCGCCTGCATGCCCTCGCAAAGAACACGGCACCCGTATCTGAAAGTGGTCTCGACGAGTAGCCAGCGACCGTCCTCAGAGTTCGGTGAGCACGCCGGCTTGCCACTTCTCGCGGAGCTTGAACTTCTGAATCTTGCCTGACCCGGTGAGCGGGAACTCGTC
>JANOQU010000169.1:0-11063 GCA_031422355.1 Actinomycetes bacterium | reverse complement strand
TTCTTGCGTCCGCGGTGTATTGCTGCACCATGGACCGCAGATCTGGCACCGCGCTGTCGCTCCCCTGTTGCGCCAGATACGGGCGGCCACGAAACGAGCATGACGTGGTCATGCCGCTCGCTTGCTCCTCTTGGTGGCTTGCAGAGGGCGCCCCGCACGACGGCGGCGAAGGTGGCGAGTTGCACGCAGACGAATCGACGAGCGAGGTCACCCGATGGCCGCCAGATCATGGGGGTCAGTTCGAATCTCGGCGCTGCAGCAGCACCGTGCCGAGCGCAATCGCAACCAGGGTGTAGCCGGCGAAGACGAGTGCGTTCTGACCACGGGTGAGGGCGACAGCGATTGCTTCAGACGAGTCGAAATCGGAGCCGATGCCCAGCAGGCGATAGCCCGTGACGAACGGCAAGAAGCGGACCACCCTGACGGGGGCGAACACGGCGAGCAGGTTCTCGATGACGAACCACCAGACGAGGAAGCCGGAGATGGACGCGGCACCGTTTCGGGCGATCATGCCCACTCCAAGGCCGATGAGCGCGGACAGCGTGGTGAACAGCACTGCCCACAATGCTGTTGAGGCGATGGTCGAAGCATCGCCCATCTCGAGCCCACCGGCGACGGCACCTGCGAATCCGGCAGCCAGACCTGCGACACCGAGCAGCATGCCGACCGCGGCAGCGGTGATGCCCTTGCAGGTTGCTATCACCCAGCGCGTCGGCTGGGCGGTGAGTGCCGTTGCGAGGGTGCCGTGCTGAACCTCGGCTGTGAACATCAGGATCCCGGCGATCGAGGCGAACACTGCGGTCAGCGTGGTCGGATACACGAACACCTTCGCAACGGTGAGCACCTCGTCAGTCACGAGGGTCGCGACTGCCCATGACGCAAACGATGCGACGAGGACGGTCAGTGCAAGCACGGCTTGGTTCGATCGGAGCGAGGTGAGCTTGATCCGCTCGCTTCTGAGCAGGGTGGGGACCGTGGCAAGGCGATCGCGCATGGAAAGGTCTGCGTGGCGGCGGATGGTCGGATGGTTGAGTTGTGCAGTTGTATTCATCGTGGGTCCTTCTTTTGCGAGTGCGTGGTGGTCGTTAGTTGGATGCGAACTCTGCGGAGGCGCTGGTCATGTCGAGAAGGCTGTCCTCCAGCGACGGCGTCGTCTCGCTGATCTCGATGACGTGGATGCGATGGTCGAACGCCACCGACGCCACGGTCGCCTTGTCGGAGCCGCTCACGCGCAACCGGTCGCCGTTGACTTCGACGTGCATGCCGCTTTGGGTCAGCAGTGCGGCCAGCTCGGCGGGTCGGCTGGTTTCGACGATGACGGTGACCTCGTGGCGAGCTGAGATCGCGTCGACCGACTCAGCGGCGAGTAACTTGCCCGCCCCGACCACTACTAGGTCGTCGGCAAACATGCTCAGCTCGCCGATCAGGTGACTCGACACGAATACCGTGCCGCCACGGTTTGCGAACGCGCTGAGGTGGTTGCGCAGCCAGCGGATGCCGTCGGGGTCGAGCCCGTTCGATGGTTCGTCGAGCAGTAGCACCTGCGGGTCGCCGAGGAGCGCACCTGCCAGCGCGAGCCGTTGGCGCATGCCCAGCGAGAACTTGCCCGCTCGCTGATCGGCTGCCGATTCCAGGCCGACTTCGGCCAGCACGTGCTCGACCCGAGCGGGGGCGATCGCGCTGAGCGCCGCAGTTGCCCGTAAGTGTTGGCGGGCGGTGCGCCCGGGGTGCATGCAGCGGGCGTCGAGTACCGAGCCGACGATGCGAGCGGGGTGATCGAGATCGGCGTAGCGGACGCCGTCGTAGAGCACCTCTCCGAAATCTGGCCGGGTGAGGCCGACCATCATTCGCATGGTGGTCGACTTGCCGGCGCCGTTGGGGCCAACGAACCCGGTGACGCGCCCTGCCGCCACTTCGAACGTGAGGTCGTGGACGGCCGTACGAGCGCCGTATCGCTTGGTGAGTTGACTGACCGTGATCATGCGTTGGAGCTCCGTTGTCGTGGGTTGGTGAGAGTGATGTCGTGATCGTGGGCTTGGTGAGACCGGTGCTGCAGCAAGGACGGGCGCCGGTGGGCCTTCGTGACGCAGTGCTGTCCACGCTGGAACGAGGGTGACGATGTCATGTCGATCGCTTCGTGTTGACGCCGCGGAGAGCGCGCCGAACGACGGCGGCGAAGGTGGCGAGTTGCACGGTGGCGGTGAGAATCGAGGCAGTGAGCTCCACGGCAGTACGCGCTGACTCCAACCGGCGGACGGCACTGGTGGGACGTCGTGTGTTCATCACGCGACCAGTCTTCTTGCTGGGTCCGGTTGGTCGACGAAGCACCTGCAGGCAGCGATGATGCATCGTGCTGTGTCTGCGATCGTTGGGCTGACGGCCCTGTCTCTCGTGTTGATGATGAACGCGGCAGGGACGAGGGCGGCTGCTCCGGTGAGTACGCCGGCCCCATAGCCAGCGGCGCTGATAATGACCGAAACGCCGATGAAGGCCACGCCGGCGAGCCCGTGCGAGAGGCCCATGATCATGCCGGAGGCCGTCGCCGAGCGTTCGGGGGCTTCGCTTTGGGCGGCGACGAGCAGCAATGGGATTGCCGGCCCGATCAGGAGGCCTGTGAAAAAGAGTGCAGCGAATGAGGTTGCTGTTGCGGGTGCTGTGAAAGCGAGCACGCTTGCGGGAATCGTTGCAGCGAGTAGGGACAGGCGAAGGAGGCGTCCGGAGCCGATGCGACTGGCCAGGCGTCCCGCGATGACCCCACCTACTGCGGCGGCCAGGGAGAATGTCGCGAGCGCCCAGCCGATGGCCGGATCGGTCGTGTTGCGGCCCGGTTGGACGGCGATCCATCGGGGCATGGTCGAGGCGATCGTGGTGCCCGTGATCGCGACCAGGGTGGCCGCCGCTACCAGCTTTGGAACCTCACCTTGAAGCAGGACTCGCTTTGCGGATCGCGCATCTCGAAGCTGGCGCCGATTGGGGGCCAACGTAGGTGAACGCAGCCACATCACGGGTGCAACCAGGAGCGCGGGGACCGCAAGGAGCAATACATACGTTTGCGATGGACCATCTGCCAAGGCAAGGGCTGCGACCGGTCCGAGCGCCAGTCCAACGGTGCCGGCAGCGGCGAAGATCGCGACGGCGTTCTCAGGCGACGCGGGACTTCGACGTCGAGCGAGTATTGCGCCGGCTGGGTGGAAGGCGGCGGACGCAAGCCCGCCGACGACGATCACCGCCACGAGCACCAACAAACTGGTCGCGACAGCGGCAGCAGCGAGGACCGCAGCGGCGACACCGGCTGCGATCGCAGTGACGGTTCGCGCATCGCATCGATCAGCGAGGCCACCCATGAGCGGTTGAGCAGCGAGTGCGCTGACTGAGAACAGTGCGACCAGCGCGCCAGCACCGGTGCTCGACAGGGATAGTCGTTCTGCGATGGTGGGCAGAAGTGCGGCGAAGCCCCCGCCGACGAGGTCGACCGCCAAGTGTGTCGCGCCGGCTGCGGCGATCGCTCCGACAGTCATCGCGGACGCCGCAGGTGTGATCCGGGCGTTCATGCCTTTTGTCTCAGCGTGGTCGATGGCTGGAAGCGGCGCAGCCGCAGGCTGTTGGTGACAACGAAGACGCTGGAGAACGCCATCGCAGCGCCAGCCAGCATCGGGTTGAGTAGGCCGGCTGCGGCGATCGGGAGGGCTGCAATGTTGTAGGCGAAGGCCCAAAACAGGTTCCCCTTGATAGTTCCGAGCGGCGGGCGAGGCGGATTGCGTCCACAGCGGCACGAAGGTCGCCCCGAACGAGCGTCAGATCCGATGCTTCGATCGCGGCATCGGTGCCGGTCCCCATCGCGAGCCCGAGATCGGCAGCGGCGAGGGCGGCGGCGTCGTTGACGCCGTCACCGACCATGGCGACTACCCGACCCTCGGCCTGGAGCCGTCGGATGACGTCGACCTTCTGCGACGGTAGGACCTCGGCGATCACGTCGTCGATGCCGACCTCCGCAGCGACGGCTCGTGCGGCCCGTTCGTTGTCACCGGTGAGCAGCACTGGGCGCAGACCGAGCGCTCTCATCCCGGCAATCGCCTCAGCGGAGGTTGCCTTGATCGCGTCGGCAACGACCAGCACACCGCGTAGAGCACCGTCCCAGCCGATGAAGACAGGAGTTCGGCCTGCTGCCTCGGCGGCGTCGCGGGCGGTGAGCAATTCGGCGGAGGGGTGGAGCGCCCAGTCGGCGAGGAACCGCTCGCGTCCAACGACAACAGCGTGCCCGTCCACGATGCCCTGCACGCCGAGTCCTTCGGTGTTCGCAAACGACTCGACGGGCAAGAGAGTGGCGCCGCGCTGACGTGCACCGGCTGCGATGGCGGCTGCGATGGGGTGTTCGGAGGCGTCTTCGAGTGAGCCGGCGAGGCGTAGCACGTCCTCGACGGTGGTGCCGTCGGCGGGGATGACGTCGAGGAGTGTCATTTGGCCGGTGGTGACGGTGCCGGTTTTGTCGAGAACGATCGTGTCGATTCGTTTGGTCGATTCGAGCACTTCGGGACCCTTGATCAAGATCCCGAGCTGAGCGCCGCGACCGGTGCCAACCATCAGTGCGGTGGGTGTGGCGAGGCCGAGTGCGCACGGGCAGGCGATGATCAGGACGGCCACAGCTGCGGTGAATGCGGCGGTGGTGCTGTCGGTCGAGGCCGCGACGAGCCAGAACCCGAGCGTTGCGACGGCAAGGGCGATGACGACCGGCACGAAGATGGCCGAGACCCGGTCGGCGAGCCGCTGGACCTGTGCCTTGCCGGTCTGGGCGTCTTCGACGAGGCGGGCGATCTGGGCGAGCGCGGTGTCGGCTCCGACCCGGGTGGCGCGGATCACGAGGCGACCGCCGGCGTTGACGGTGGCGCCGGTGACGGCATCGTCGGGGCCGACCTCGACCGGGACCGATTCGCCAGTGAGCAGCGATGCGTCGATGGCTGAGGTGCCGTCGACGACAACTCCGTCGGTGGCGACCTTCTCGCCGGGGCGCACGATGAAGAGATCGTCGACGGCGAGTTGTTCGACGGGGATGCGTGTCTCCACGCCATCGCGGAGCACGGCGACGTCCTTGGCGCCGAGCTCGAGGAGCGCTCTGAGGGCGGCACCGGAGCGTCTCTTGGCGCGAGCTTCGAAGTATCGGCCGGCGAGGATGAAGACGGTGACGCCGGCGGCGACCTCGAGATAGATCTGGCTGGAGCCCATGCCTCGTTCGGGGGTGAACGAGAACCCGTGGCGCATGCCGATCACGCCGGCGTCGCCGAGGAACAGGGCGTACAGCGACCAGGCGAACGCAGCGATCGTGCCGACCGAGATCAACGTGTCCATGGTGGCGGCGCTGTGCCGGAGGTTGGCCCACGCAGCACGGTGGAACGGCCATGCGCCCCATGTGACGACAGGCGCGGCGAGGGTGAGCGACAGCCACTGCCAGCCGTCGAACTGCAGCGACGGAATCATCGCCATCAAGATCACCGGTACTGACAACACGGTTGACATCAACAGCCGTTGACGTAGCGGTGCGGTCGAGTCGGATTCTTCCGGCGCGACGTCGGTGATGCCTGGTGATGCGGGTGTCCGTGGGATCGCAGCCGAATATCCGACGGCCTCGACGGCCGAGAGGAGGTCGTCGGTGGTGACATCGCCGGTGACGGTGACCTTGGCCTTCTCGGTTGCGTAGTTGACCGTGGCGGAGACCCCGTCGAGCTTGTTGAGTCGCTTCTCGATGCGCATCGCGCAGCTGGCGCAGGTCATCCCGGTGATGTCCAGCTGGACCTGGCGCCCCGCCGGTTCGGTCGTGGTGGATTGAACGTCGGTGGTGATGTTTGTCATCTCAGTGTCCTGCCTCGTGCGGATCGTTTGATTGGTCGGTGTCGTGGTCAATGCCGGGTTGGTCGGGCTGATCGTTGGTCTCGGGGACCTCGACCGTGAACGCTGCCGTGCGAACGGTGCCGTCGATCGAGACGTCGAGGAACAATTGATAGGTGCCCGGTGTCGGGAATTCGGCTGCGAAGCGGATCGCCGGCTGCTGCGGCGTTGAGTCGCCGAGCGGATGGACGTGGAGGAACGCCATATCACCGGCGCGCAGGGCGACGAGGTGGCCGGATGCGCCAAGGTACGGGTCCGGGACGATCGGTTCTCCGTCAAGGAGCACGGAGAAGGCAAGTGTCGACTCGCCGACTCCCGGGGTTCCGGTCATCTGGACCTGATAGCCGGCGATGGTGAACGAGTTCGCTCCTACCGGCGGTGCAGTCGTGGCGGCGGTGTCGGCGACACCGTTGCCCACGGCGAGATCAACGCCGAGTGTGATCCCATCGGCGCCCGTTGGGCGGGTGTCGGTGAACACCCGATACGAGCCGGCAGGGAGCGCTGGTACGTCGGCGGTCCACACCCCGTCGTTGTCCTGGCTGGGGTGGAGGTGGTGGTAGTCGCCGAAGCTCCTTGAGACGACGATCAAGTGGAGGCGACGCTCGTGGGTGACGTCGAAGTCCTTGACGATGTCGCCGTTGCTGTCGACGATTCGGAACGAGTAGGTGGTGGTGACATCGGAGCCGAGCGACGTTGCTTCCGGAACGATGCGGAAGCCGTCGGAGTCGATCGAGATGCCAGGAACGTGGGGCCGGCCACCCGCTGTGTCGTGATCGGTTGCACCTTGGTGTTCGTTGTCGGAGCCGCTGGAGGTGTCGATCGGGCCGACGGCGGCAGCGAGTCCGGCTGCAGCGGCGAATGACGCGGCGAGGATGGTGCCGTAGACAGCGAGCTTGGTGCCTGTGTTGAGGGTGCGGGGTTTGCGGGGACTGGTCATGAGGGGTGGTCCGTTTCGGGGTGAAGACCGGCGACGAGGTTGAAGGCACCGGTGAGATGGTTGAGTGCGACGAGACCGACGACATCGAGCAGTTGACGGTCGGAGTATCCGAGTCGGCGGAGGTCCTCGATCTGTTGGTCGGTGATGGAGGCGGGCGCCCGATGCGCTGTCGTGGTCGTCGGGTTGATGGTGGTGGCGGTCATCGAGGCGCTCCGGGTGTTGTCGTTGGTTTGATGAAGGCATCGTGAAGCGGAGGCCTGTCACCGATCTGTGCTCGATCTGTGCTCGATCTGTGACGTCGGGAGGGTCGGGAGGGTCGGGAGGGCCGGCCGATCATCGGGTTCGGCCGACTCTCCCGTCGCTTGGTCGACGGCGTTACCCGACGTACTGGTAGCCGGCTTCGTCGATCGCAGCTTCGATGGCGTCTTGGGCAAGCTCTGTGCTGCTGGTCACGTCGACGGTGCCGGTCTTGATGTCAACGGCGACGTCGGTGACGCCGTCGAGCTTGCCGAGTTCGCCCTTGACGCTGCGCACGCAATGTCCGCAGGTCATGCCGGTGACGCCGAAGGTGGTAGTGAAGTCCATGGGGTTCTGCTCCTGTGATGAGGACGCCGTTGGTGGCGTATGGGACGGTTGTTCGTCCCAGAAGCAGTCGACCCGAGGGGCCTGGCACATCTCTGTTCCGCATCTGTCGCCGAACCCGGCGATCGTGCGATCGTGCGATCGCGCTGTCGGCGCGGCGTCAGTCGTCGTTGGTGCGTTCGACTGGCAGCCCGTGTTCGACCCAGTCTTCCTTGCCGCCGAGGTAAACACGCACCGACTCGTAGCCGAGTTCCTCAAGCCGTCTCGCGACGATCTCGGAGTTCTGACAGGTGCCGCTGCAGTAGACGACGATCGGTGCGCCGACGTCGGGAAGCAGCTTCGGTGCGAGGCGGTCGACCTGGTCGGGCGGAATGTTGATCGCTCCGGGAAGATGGGCGTCGTCGAAGAATGCAGCGCCGAGTGCTTCCACCAGTGTCAGCGCTGTGTCGCCGGTCAGTTCGCGGTGCAGTTCGTCTCGGGAGATCTCATTGGTGGTCATGTCATGTCCTCGGTCACAGTTGACAGCCGCCGGCTGTCATGGCGCTGTCAAAGGCAGATTACGTCGAGGCTCCCGGCACGACGAGTACCCTCACCGTCGTGTCCGGTATCCGGCTCGACGTGCTCGGGCCTCTCGAGGTGTCGGTGGATGGGGAAATCGTCGAGATCCGTCGCGGCATTCCCCGTGCCATCGTGGTTGCGTTGGTGTTGCGCGCCCGAGAAGTGGTGAGCGCTGGCGCCTTGGCCGACCTGGTGTGGGCTGACGAGCAGCCGAGGAACCCAGTCAATGCGTTGCAGCTACAGATTTCGTACCTTCGCAAGCGGCTTGGCGGTGGCTCGGTTGGTCAGCCAGTAGTGACCCGGCCCGGTGGGTACGTGTTGATGGTCGAAGATGACGACATCGACGCACGCCGCTTCGAGCGGTTCGTTCGCAGTGCAGCCCAGCTGGCCTCGTCCGACTTGGCTGCGTCACTCGAACTGTATGAGACAGCGCTCGGGTTGTGGCGTGGTGCGGCCTATGCCGACGTGCTCGGTGAGCCGTTCGTGGTTGGGGAGGCGACACGGCTGGAAGAGATGCGACTTTCGGCGCTGGAGGAACGAAACGAGGTGATGCTTGCGCTGGGTCGCCACGCGGAACTCGTCGGTGAATTGAGCAGCTTGGTCAATGAGCACCCATTGCGCGAACGGTTGCAGGGCCATCTGCTGGTGGCGCTCTACCGGTCCGGTCGTCAGGCAGACGCACTCCGTGCCTTCGGTCGTGCGCGAACGATCTTGGTCGACGAACTCGGCATCGATCCCGGCCCCGACCTTCGACGGTTGGAGCAGCAGATCCTGACCCAAGACCCCGACCTCGATTGGCGGTCACCGGTCGAGGTTCAGCCCGTCGACGTCGCAGCGTCACCTGCGCTGCCGGCGTCAATCTCGGCGGGGGCGGCACGCCACGGTGGCCGGCTGCCGATTCCGGTCACGCCCATGATCGGTCGCCAGGTCGAGGCGGCGAAGGTTCGTCAGCTGCTTGGCCGCAGTCGCGTGGTGACGCTGACCGGCCCTGGCGGCGGCGGCAAGAGTCGGCTTGCGCTCGAACTCGCCCGTGACGTGCTCGACCACGTCGGCGACGATACCGGTCGACCGCCTGGCGACGTCTGGTACGTCGACCTCGGGCCGATCGATGACCCCGAGCAGGTGGCAGCGACGGTCGCCGCAGCGATGGGCATCCCGACGCTGCCTGGCGAGGACGCCGCGCTGGTAGTCGCTGCGGCGCTCGCGACTCGACGTGGATTGCTCGTTCTCGACACCTGCGAACACGTCGTTGCAGGGGCTGCGAGCCTGGTCGGCCACGTGTTACGAGCGGCACGTGATGTGGTCGTGCTCGCCACCAGTCGGCGTCCACTCGGCGTCAACGGCGAGATTGCATGGCCGGTCCCCCCACTTGCCCTGGCGCCTCCTGATGTCGCCTCGGTAGCGGAGGCCTTGTCGTATGCGGCCATCACGTTGTTCGTCGACCGCGCTGTCGCTGTGCGTCCGGACTTCGAGCTCACCGAAGCCGATTTGGGTGATGTGGTGGCGATCTGTCTCGCCCTTGACGGGCTGCCGTTAGCGATCGAACTCGCTGCGGCGCGGGCGGACATGTTGTCACCGAGCGCTATCCGACAGCGCCTCGAGCACCGATTCGACCTGCTGGTAGATGGCGCTCGCGATGTCGCAGCGCGTCAGCAGACCCTGCGAGCCGCAGTCGACTGGAGCGCAGATCTTCTCGACGACCAACATCGTCGGTTCTTCGCCAGGCTTGCGGTGTTTCCAGCGACGTTCGATCTTGATGCCGCAACCGCCGTAGCGGGCGAACCTGGTGGAGAGGATCCGTTCCGGATGCTGACCCATTTGGTCCGTCAATCGATGGTCAGCGTGCCGGGCCCGGATCGGTTCCGCTTGCTCGACACGCTTCGTGCGTATGCGGCGGAGCTGTTGGCAGATCTCGACGCTGACGCCACGAGCGGACGTCATGCCCAGCACTATCTGGCGCTCGCCGAGCGAGGCGAGATCGGCATCCGTGGCACTGATCAGTGCCGTTGGCTCGACTTGCTCCGGGACGCAGTCCCGCAACACCGTGCGACGCTCGAATGGTTGCTGAGCACAGGCGACGGGGAGGGCGCAGCACGTGTCGCGGGCGCGTTGGGGTGGTTCTGGGTCCTCGACGGAATGCTCGCCGATGCCCACCATCACCTTGGGCAGATCGTCGACCTTCGAGGACCGTCGGACCGGGTTCGAGCGAAAGCGTCGTGGACGCTGGCGCTCGCCGCAGGGTCTCGGGGTGATTTGCAACGGTGCCGGACCTTGGGTGCGTTGGTAGCCGACCTCGGCAGGGCAGTCGATGACGACGCGATCATCGGGTACGGGCTGAACGCCGAGGCGGTTGCGCTCTGGGGACTGGGGGAACTCGACGCGTCCGCATCGCTGCACGGCAAAGCCATCAGGCACTTCGAAACGGCTGCCGATGTGTGGGGCATCGGCGTCTGCAGCGTGCTGCGAGCACGCACCGCGGTCGACGCCGGCGCCGACAACGCTGAAGAGTTGACGAGCCACGCCGTCGAGGCGGCTCGGGCTGCGGGCGACCGACACATCATCGGCATTGCGCTCGAACAACTCGCCCGAGTGGCGCTCAACACCGGCGACCCGACGCGAGCGTCCGCCCTCGTACGGGAATCGCTCGCTGCACACGAAACGATCGGCTACTCAGAAGGAATGCTGTCCAGCCTCCATCTCTTGGGCCGGGCCGCGCTCGCCAACGGAGCATCCAGCGACGCACGCGATCACCACCTTCGAGCCCTGGGAATCGCTGTCGGCATCGGCCACGCCGCAGGGACACTCGAAGCGCTTGATGGGCTCACGGCGGTTGCAGTTGCGCTCGGCGAAACGGAGCTTGCATTGCGGTTGGCGCAGGTCGTCGAGGTCGAACGGTCCGCCCGACATCTGCCCCGTCGGGCCGACGACGATGCGATGCTCAACTTGCTGCTGGCCGAAGTCCCACCGCCGGAGGCGGGCACGGCCACGACTCTCGCCGCGCTTGCGGATGAGATGCTCCGCTACAGCGGTATGCCGTAGAACAGTGGCTCACCAATGGGCGCGTTCTGAGCGGCCCTGTGTCTGTATCGGGCGCCGCTGGCCAGAG
>JANOQU010000168.1:0-4780 GCA_031422355.1 Actinomycetes bacterium | reverse complement strand
CGGCTCATCGAGTAGCAGCAACCGTGGTCCGGTGGCCAGTGCCCTTGCCAGAGCGACCCGCTGGGCTTGGCCTCCCGACAACGTTCGTGGCAATTGGGATGCGCTACCGGTCAGCCCGACACGTTCCAACCACTCGCCAGCGCAAAGGCGTGCGTCGGCTTTGGTCATGCCTCGCGCCCGCAGCCCGAATGCGACGTTCTCCAGTGCGGACAGGTGATGGAACAACAGGTAATCCTGGAACACCACGCCGATCGGCCTGCGTTCGGTCGGAACGAAGACGTTCGCCGTGGGGTCGTCCAGCGTCTCGCCGTCGATCTCGATCCGGCCGGTGTCGATCGCGACGAGACCCGCGAGCGCACGGAGCAGGGTGGACTTCCCAGCACCGTTCGGACCGAGAATCGCGAGAACCTCGCCTGGCTCGACAGTCAGTTCGGCGTGGAGATCCAAGGTGCCCAAACGGACTCCGATCGTCGCATGAAGGCTCATCCCGTACCTGGATTCGGTGAGCCACCGAGCCAGCGATCGCGCAGCCCGACCAGGACCGCGAACGAGACGGCGATCAGTACGAGACTGAGGACCAGCGCAGCCTGCGGGTTCGATTCCAACGCGATGTAGGTTGCCAGCGGAAGTGTCTGAGTGCGGCCTGGATAGTTGCCGGCGAAGGTGATCGTCGCGCCGAACTCTCCCAGTGCCCTCGCCCACGCAAGAACGGCTCCGGCAATCAGCGCCGGGCGAATTGTTGGCAGGGTGACTCGCCGAAAGACGTACCAACGCGATCCGCCCAGCGTCCTTGCAGCATCCTCGAATCGGCGGTCGAGTTGACGTAACGCCGCCTCCACGGTCAAGACGAGGAATGGCATGGCCACGAATGTTTGTGCCATGACGACTCCCCAGGTCGTGAACGGCAACCGAAAGTCGAACCATCGGTCAAGGTACTGACCGAACAGTCCGCGACGGCCGAACGAGAAGAACAGCGCCACGCCGCCGACGACAGGTGGTAGCACCATCGACAACGTGCACAGCGCCCGCGCGAGAGACCGGCCGGGAAAGTTGACCCGAGCCAGTAACCACGCGAGTGGAACGCCGAACAGGACTGCGAACGATGTCGCCCACAGCGAACACCGGATCGACAACCACAGCGCATTTCGGACCGAGTCGTCGGTGAGCACGCTCCACGATGTGCTCCACGGGATTCGCCACAACAGACCAATGAACGGAAGTGAGAAGAACGCGATCGCCACCACCGCAAGAGCGAGGGCGGGCCAAGGAAGTCGATCTCGCGACGTAGCGGACCGCCGAGTCATTGCGCGTCTGGTTCGGCCAGCGACACGAGGCTGGGACCGAAAATGAACAACTCGTCGAGAATCAGGCCCGGGTCACGCGACCAGTCCATCGCGATCACCTGTTGAGTGCTCCGGCGACCGAGTCGCAGTCTGAAAAATTCGAAGTGACTCGTCGTGAGCCGACATTTCCCGTCGTCGGCCGGGAACGCGCCAGTCATGTCGGACGTGACAGGCATCGCGAATGTGGTGGAATCGTCCAGCCGGATCTCGATCGCATCGGAGTCGAGCATGTCGAGAAGGCGGTCTGCGCCGATCCGGATGCTGTCCACGTCACGGGCACCCGGCCGATCGAGTGCAGACCGGATGTCTTGTTCGTGAGAGAGAACATCGAGCATCGCCGGCCAGATCTGTCGCTCTGAAACCGCGTCCTGAAATGGATCGGACAAGGACTCCCAGATCTCGATGAGACCTGACACTGATGTCGCTGCGTGCCTCGTGACCTGATCCTGCGTCTGCGCCGGAGACGGCACACCGCTGATCTTGCCAGCGAACGCGTCCTCGATGATGCCGACCAAATGAGCAATCACATCATGCACATTCCAACCCGGACATGCGAGGACCGTTGTCGTCAATTCATCGTCGGTTGAATCGCCGAGCAAGGTCTGGAGCCGTACCCGAGATCGTCGGTAATGGTCCCCAAGGTCGACGGGCTCCGCAGGCGAGTTTGGCGTGCTGGTCACTCAGCGAAAGCTACCGCGAGTTCGTCGAGGAGGTTCGCCAGTTCGAGACGCTCGTCAGCATCGAGGGTGGTGTCGAGCGCTATGGCGCAGATCTCATCGGTGCGCTCCTCACACATCCCGCGCTGACTCTCCAAGTGGGCGACGTCGTCGAAGGAATCACCCCAGCCGAACATCTTTGCCCGATCACCTCCATGGGCCGTCAGGATTGACTGCAGCGGAGTGATGCCGACGGACGCGACAGCGGCCACATGAGCGCTGCCACGCCATTCGCGTAACAAGTGAGTGAGGAAGTAGGCACGAGCATGAAGACCATCCGGCCGCTGTTCCGCGCGCCAACCGGCGAACAACGACAGGCCCAGAACAGAGGCACCATCCAGCAGTCGTTCGACGAGTTCGACATACCTGGCTGCGCCCGTGAAACCCGTAGCGTGGCGGGAGCCGTACTCGCCACATGCCTGCGCGTAACGCCTGGCAGCGGTTCGTGGTGCCTCCACCGCCAGCCCGAGATCCCACATCGTGCGAACAAGCGACGGATTGAAGAATCCGAATGCGGAACTGATCACATCGGCATCGACATCGCCGAGAACCCCGCCACGACCGAGAAAGTAGTAGACGAACCCGTTCGGGTATCCGTTGTCCTTTGCCGTTCCGAGTACCTCCGGGGACAGCAGCCAGCGGCCGCCGATTTCGCCGGCGGGGCCCCCGATTCGGCGTGCTGCCTCCAGCGCGGTGAGACCCGGTGCCGGATCTGATGGGGAATCTGACGCTGGACCTGTCGACATTGGTTCGCTCATGCAGCGGACGCTAGCGAGCTGATCTCGCCGAACGGGTTTCGAAGTCCAAACATGGCCACGATCCGACGACGGAACGGCGACTTGCAAAATGCCGGAACTGTAAGGTCGCAACGGAGGAGATGCGATGCTGGCTACCGTTCGACGAATTCGCCGAGTGCGATCGTCTGGACGTGTGCCTCCTGTGCCATCACAGGCCAGCAACGAGCGGTTGTACCGCGTTGTGCGTGGAGTCGTACGTCCGCTGTACCGATCACTGACCCCGGTACGCGTGTTCGGAGCAGAAAATCTGCCAACGAGCGGCGGGGCGATCGTCGCTGCCAACCACATCTCGTTTTTCGACACGGTCGTGTTGATGCTGTCGGTTCCGCGAAAGACGTTCTTCGTCGGCAAGGCCGAATACATGGACGCGTGGACGACGCGGCGGCTGTTCCCAGCCCTCGGGCTGATCCCGATCGAACGCACCGCTGCCAAGCAGGCAATGAATGCGCTCGGTGTCGCCGCCGATGCGCTCGCCAAGGGGCACGTACTCGGTATCTACCCCGAAGGCACGCGGTCTCGCGACGGCCTGCTCCACAAGGGCCATACCGGAGCCGCCCAACTGGCGCTGATGACCGGCGCCAAGATCGTGCCGGTCGGTTTGATCGGCACCGACAAGATCCAGCCGATCGGCACCCGGGTGCCGCGGCCGTTTCGGCGGGCAGAGATCCACTTCGGAGTGCCGCTCGATCCGGCCTCGTATGGCGGCACCGCACGACGTCGCCGTCAGCAACTGACCAACGACCTGATGGAGTCCGTTCGGATGCTCAGTCGGCAACCGACATCCGACGATTTCGCGAGCGACGAGCCACCATTGATCAGAGGCGGCAATGAGAGCGTCTATGAAGTTCGGCGCGTCTCTGGCAGAGGTGTTTCGTTCAAGCAGGCGGCGCGCTTCGCGGTCGAGGACACGTGTGGTCGCCTCGACGATGCGCGTGTGGGCGAAGTCCGCGAGTTGCGATGCGAGATCGATGCGACGGGCGCCGTCCGGTTCCGCACGGAGATGATGATCTCCGTCAAGTACCGGCCACAGATCGATGTAACAGTTCCAAGAGTGACAACGGTTCCACAGGGAGAAGTCGATGAGTGACAGCGTGTACCAAGTCGTCGAATTGATCGGGTCGAGCAACGATTCGTGGGAGCTCGCAGCGCAGAACGCGATTCGTGAAGCGGCCCGTTCGTATCAGGACCTTCGGGTTGCGGAGGTCGTCCAGATGGATGTGCTGATCGAAAACGGAACGATCATTGCCTACCGCACGAAGTTGCGGCTCAGCTACAAGCAGACCGCCCGCTGACGTTGTCAGCTGAGCGCCTTGGTCGGTGCGATTCAACTCTGCGACGCTCTGTACCGATGAAGGACGAGCGATCGACGATTTGGGTTCTCGGTGATCAGCTCACCAGGGAGAGCAGTGCTTTTGCCGGAGCGACAGGCCGTAGTCACCGGATCCTGATGGTCGAAAGCGCGGCCAAGATTGCTTCGAAGCGGTGGCACGTGCAGCGCGCCCACTTCGTCGTGACATCGATGCGTCGATTTGCGGAAAGTCTGCGCGACGACGGTTTCGAAGTCGACTACCGCCGGGCATCGACGCTGACTGCCGGGCTCGATGGCCATCGAGCCGAATTTGCTCCAGCGGAGGTCGTCGCAATGGAGCCCGCCAGTCGCAACGGGTGGGCGATGCTCGTGGCCAACGACGTACGCCTGACCAGAACAAATCAGTTCCTCTGCCATCCCGATGAGTTCGAGGCGTGGGCCAACGACAGAACCACTCTGAAAATGGAGGACTTCTACCGGTGGCAGCGAAAGCGGCTTGACGTTCTGATGGACGGCGATCAGCCCGTGACAGGGCGGTGGAACTACGACGCGGACAACCGAGAACCACCGCCGAAGGGACAACTCGTTGTCTGGCCCGAACCGCTGACGACCCCG
>JANOQU010000167.1:0-1950 GCA_031422355.1 Actinomycetes bacterium | reverse complement strand
GCAACGGCAAACTGGAAACGGTGGGCGTTCTGGTCGGCTGGTCAGGCGACAACAACGACCAACTGCCGGCGCCAGGTGCGTCCAATCCCACGGCAGCCGTCGAGGAGATGCATGATGTTGCCACCAGCCACGAAGTAGCAGTGGGTGTATCCCTCCTCGACCAGCCAGTCGACGACCAATTCGGCGTACTTGAGCGGTCGATCAGTGCTCACAACGGATCGATACCCCTGTTGCGGATTGTGTCGCCGAGCGAGGCGGTCCGGCTGTAGGGATTGTCGAGATGGTCGATCGTCAACGGCTTGCCGGCCTCGACCGGCTGCGCCAACGCTTCGCCCGCGATCAGTTCGCGACAGCTGAGTTGACCCTTCAGCAGCGGAACTGCGAGGAAGAAGTCACCATCGGACAGACGGTGACCGACCGGGAGGTCGTGCTTGGCATAGACGCCGCGCACCAAGTTGTCGAGGTACTCGATCTCGGCCTGTGACGGAACCCGCTTAGAGGTGCTGGATCCGCCGCACATCTCCTTGGCCTTGAGGAACGACTTGAACCAGACATCGGCCTGCTCTGGCAACGTGCAGTACGAAGAAACAGCGATGCCATCCGCTTCGATGTCGATGTGACGCTCGAACGTACGCGCACCCTTCGCATACGCCATCGCTGTCGACATCTGCCAGTCGTGGTACTCGTGTGACGAGAAGCCGATCGTCAGGCCCGGGTAGCGGTTCTTCAAAAAGTCGATCTGGTTCAGTTCCAGATCCGCGTCCTCACTTGGATACAGCGATACGCAATGGTTGAGTGCGAGCGGAATTCGGCGATTCTCGAAGAACGTGACGAGGTCGTCGATGTCCTTCAGCGACGAACCACCGGTCGAAGCAATGACCGGCAAGCGAGTCGTAGCCATCTTCTCGATCAGGACCCAGTCATTGAGATCGCTCGAGGCCAGCTTGAGGATCGAGAGCCCGAGTTCGACGCTGAAGTCCACTGATGGTTCGTCGAACGCCGTCGCCATCGGCATACAGCCGGACTTGCGGATATGACCGATCAGGTCGATGTAGTCGTCCTTGGTCATCTTGGTGTCCAAGGTCTTCTTGATGTAGCGCACGTCGGTGCGGTGGCGATGGGATTCGTGGATGAAGGTGTCCACGTCGCGAAGCTGGATCTTGATCGCAGCACGCACGTTGTTGTAACGAACGACCTTGGCGAAGTCGTCGACGATGCGCTTGCCGCGCTCCAGACTGCCCCAGTGGTTGTTGGCCATTTCGAGGACGAACAAGTCCTCGAAGATGTCTCGGTTGATCATTGCTTGCTCCTCTTATTCGGTCCAACAGCTTTCGTTGCGACAGATCTCGTGACGGTCCTTGTTGCGGTCTTGGGTCCGGTGACTGCCTCGCGGACGGTGTCGACCATGTAGTCGATCATCTCGTCGGTCAGGCCAGGGTAGACACCGATCCAGAACGTGTGGTCGGTAATGATGTCGGCGTTGGTCAGATCGCCGACGATTCTGTGATTGAGCCCAAGATACGCAGGCTGCCGAAGCAGGTTGCCGCCGAACAATTGCCGGGTGGCGATCCGGCGGCTCTCGATATGGGCGACTACGGCATTTCGTTCCAATCCGGAATCCGGCCGGACGGTGATTGCGAAGCCGAACCAGCTGGGATCACTCTTCGGCGTCGCTCGCGGCAGGATCAGTCGATCTTCGAGGTCGGCAAGACCCTCGTTGAGCCGGGTCCAGTTGCGTCGACGAGCGTCGATAAACCCTGAAAGTTTGCCGAGTTGGGCAACGCCTACCGCTGCTTGCATGTCGGTGGCCTTCAAGTTGTACCCGAGGTGGGAGTAGACGTACTTGTGGTCGTAGCCGTATGGCAATTCACCCAACTGCCAATCGAATCGGCGACCACAGGTGTCATCTTTGCCAGGTGCGCACCAGCAATCGCGGCCCCAATCGCGATA
>JANOQU010000166.1:0-2483 GCA_031422355.1 Actinomycetes bacterium | reverse complement strand
GTGCGTGAGAATTTGGGGCTTACGGGTACGAATGTGGGTTGTGATACGTCGTCGTGTGGGGCGTGCACGTTGCATTTGAATGGTGAAGCGGTGAAGAGTTGCACGATTTTGGCGGTCCAGGCTGATGGTCAAGATGTTGCGACGATCGAGTCGTTGGCTGTGGATGGGGTGTTGCATCCAATGCAGCAGGCGTTCATGGAGAATCACGGGTTGCAGTGCGGGTTCTGTACGCCGGGGATGGTGATGGCCTCGATTGGTTTGTTGAACGAGAATCCGGATCCCACTGAAGAGCAGGTCCGGTTCGGGTTGGAGGGCAATTTGTGTCGTTGCACGGGTTACCACAACATCGTCAAGTCCGTCCTCGCTGCCGCCGCGACCGCAAACTCGGCTGGCAGCACGATCACAACAGGAGTAAGCGCATGACTGTCACCGAAGCACCGCCAGCCGGCGTGATCGGCACCCCGATGTTGCGTCGCGAAGATCCGGCGCTGCTCACCGGTGAGGCTCGGTTCACCAACGATCTCGTCCTTCCCGGCGCGCTGTATCTCGCGGTCCTGCGCAGCCCTTACGCCCATGCGACAATTCTGTCGGTCGACGTCTCGGCGGCTCGTAACCATCCGGGCGTCGTTGCCGCCTACAGCGGCGCCGAACTCGCTGACCTGTGGGCAGCGCCAATGCCGTGCGCGTGGCCGGTGACAGCGGACATGAAGAACCCGCCGCACTTCCCGGTCGCGATCGACAAAGCCTGTTACGTCGGTGACGCCGTTGCCGTCGTGCTGGCCAAGGACGACCGGATCGCCCACGACGCGCTGGAGTTGATCGATGTGCAGTACGACGCGCTCGAAGCCGTCATCGACCTCGAGGACGCGCTGTCGGACCGAGTCGTGATCCACGCTGACGCAGGCACGAACAAGGCCTACACGTGGGATCTCAAGTGCGAGTCGCACGAGGGGATCGTCGACGAAGCGTTTGCCGCGGCGTCGCACCACATCAAGGAGCGCTATGTCCAACAGCGCCTCCTGCCGATGTTCATGGAACCTCGCGCCTGCGCATCCGTGCCGCAGCCCTTCGGCGGCGATGTCACCCTCTACTCAGCAACACAGATCCCGCACATCCTGAAGGTCATGGCCGCACTCACGCTCGGCATCCCCGAGCAGAAGGTGAGAGTGGTGGCCCCAGCCGTCGGCGGAGGGTTCGGTGGCAAGCTGAACGTCTACGCAGAAGAACTGCTGTGTTTGGCGCTGTCGCGAAAGCACAACGTGCCAGTTCGCTGGAACGAAGAGCGCAGTGAGAATTCGATGGCCACGATCCACGGCCGCGGGCAGATCCAAGACATCGAACTCGCAGCCGACGCAAACGGCAAGCTGACCGCGATCAGGGTTCGGATCATCGGCGACATGGGCGCGTACCTGCAGTTGGTGACGCCCGGCGTGCCTCTGCTCGGCGCCTTCCTGTATGCGGGCGTCTACGACATCCCTGTCGCCTACGACTTCAGCTGCACATCGGTCTTCACGACGATGACACCCACCGACGCATACCGCGGTGCCGGACGGCCGGAAGCCACCTATGCGATCGAACGCGCGATGGACGCACTTGCGACGGCCGTCGGAGTCGATCCAATGGAGATCCGCCGCCGGAACTTCATCCGCAAGGACCAGTTCCCCTACACCGCATTCAGTGGCCTCACCTACGACAGCGGCGATCATCTCGCGGCCGCAGACAAGGCGGCAGAGATGGTCGGCTACGAGGCACTCCGCGCCCGTCAGGCGACTCAGAACGTCACCGGAGCGACCAAGCGTCTCGGCATCGGGGTGTCGTCATACTTCGAGATGTGCGGCCTCGCACCGTCACGTGTCCTCGCTTCGTTGAATTACAGCGCCGGCGGTTGGGAAGCAGCAACGGTGCGCATCCTCGCAACGAACAAGGTGCAAGTCGTCACCGGTGCGACGCCGCACGGTCAGGGTCACGAGACGTCCTGGTCGATGATCGTCGCCGACAAACTCGGGGTCGCGCCGGAAGATGTCGACGTGTTACACAGCGACACAGCGATCAGCCCGCTCGGTCTCGACACCTACGGCTCTCGGTCGCTCGTGGTCGGCGGAGTCGCGATCGACATGGCCTGCGACCGCGTGATCGACAAGGCCCGCAAGATCGCTGCTCATCAGTTGGAGGCTGCGCCAGAGGACGTCGATTTCGTCGGCGGTGTGTTCAGCGTCAAGGGCAGTCCGGACCGGTCCACGCCGTTGGCCGCTGTCGCGTTCGCTGCGTTCACCGCCCACGACCTCCCTGATGGAGTCGAGCCAAATCTTGAAGCGCACGTCACCTATGACCCGCCAAACTTTTCGTGGCCGTTCGGTACCCACATTTGCGTCGTCGAAGTT
Organism: Actinomycetes bacterium; assembly: GCA_031422355.1. Taxonomy (GTDB): domain Bacteria; phylum Actinomycetota; class Acidimicrobiia; order Acidimicrobiales; family Ilumatobacteraceae; genus WLMZ01. The sequence goes on along the minus strand of JANOQU010000166.1, from coordinate 102 downwards.
GACACCGAGACCGGCTCAGTGGACCTCCAGACCTATGTCGCCGTCGACGATTGCGGCAATCAGATCAACCCGATGATCGTCAATGGCCAGGTCCACGGCGGC
>JANOQU010000165.1:0-1531 GCA_031422355.1 Actinomycetes bacterium | reverse complement strand
TCGTGCTGCCTGCCCTCAACGAAGCCGCAGCAATCGATTGGGTTCTCGGTCGGATGCCAACCGGTTTCGACCCGATCGTTGTCGACAACGGCTCCTCCGATGACACCGCAGCGATCGCTGCTGCGCGTGGAGCACGTGTTGTGCACGAGCCCGTTCGAGGATTCGGCTCAGCGTGCTTTGCAGGTTTGAAAGCCTCGACCTCTGACATCGTCTGCTTCATGGATTGCGATGCCTCGCTTGACCCGGTTCACCTTCCAGTCGTTGCGGGCTACGTTGCACGCGGTGACGCGGATCTCGTGATCGGTGCCCGGATCGCGCGGCGAGGCGCTTGGCCGATCCACGCCAGAATTGCGAACCGCGTGCTCGCGTTCGAGATCAGGCGTCAGACTGGGCTGGCAGTACGCGACATCGGTCCAATGCGAGCAGCCCGACGAGAAAATCTGCTCGGCTTGGCGCTCCAGGATCGACGCAGTGGCTGGCCGCTGGAGATGGTGCTGCGGGCACGTTCGGCGGGATGGGTGATTCGAGATGTACCGATCGAATACACCGAACGCGCCGGCCGATCCAAGGTCACCGGCACCGTCCGTGGCACCGTGAGAGCCGTCGGCGACATGAGCCGGATCCTTCGCGACGAACGCAACCGATGACGATGCACATCACCGTGATCGCCAAGGCACCGATTGCAGGGACCGTCAAGACCAGACTGTGTCCCCCGTGCACTCATCAGCAAGCAGCCGAGATCGCTGCCGCGAGCCTGATGGACACGCTCACGGCTGTGGAGTTCGTCATCAAGTCCGTCGACCCCAATGGGATTCGCCCCGTCCTCCTGATCGATGGCGCGCCGCCCACGTTTGTCCCTGCGAGCTTCGAAGTCGTGGACCAGCGCGGCGGCGGGCTGGAGGAACGACTACGCAACGGGTTCGCAGATCTCGGTCCGGGCTTGATGGTCGGGATGGACACCCCGGCCGCCGTGCGTCATCTCGACGCAGCAATCGATGCCTTACGCCGTGGCTACGACGTGATCGGATTAGCGATCGATGGCGGCTACTGGTGCATCGGACTCGCCGAGGCAGACGCCGACACGTTGTCCGCGGTCTTCGATCGGATTCCGATGAGTTGCTCGCATACGGGGACCGCACAACTCAGCCGGATGCACTACCTCGGTCGCCCGGTTCGGCTGCTTCCAATGGCCCGCGATCTCGATTCGATCGATGACCTGTATGCGCTCGATCGAACTGAACGAAATGGGCCAGCCGAGCAGCTCGGCGAACTGGGGCGTGTCGCGGCCAGAGTCATTGCCTCGTTCGGCTGACTGTTCAACGATTCCGGATGGAGCCGACCGGCCCCGCTGGAATCACGCTCAACGAATCCCAAGCCTCGCGTCGGAGCCCTCTGGCAAGCCGCGCAGTGTCGTGAGTAAGGCGTTTGCGGGAAATGACAGCGGGAGAATTGTTCGACTGAGCAATAGGTCGGTGTCGAGGCGTCCCCCGCGCACTGTTGGACCGAAGCTTCCCCAGAAGGCGCCGTCTGC
>JANOQU010000164.1:0-10279 GCA_031422355.1 Actinomycetes bacterium | reverse complement strand
ACCATGTGGCTGGTGACGGCCAACGGGATCGTGAGCGCCAGGGTCAGCCAGAACCTGCGCCGGAACATCTCCGGGTCGTGACCGGCATGCTTGTCATGGCCGACGTGGTCTGCGTGGTCTGCGTGGTCTGCGTGGTCTGCGTGGTCTGCGTGGTCTGCGTGGCCGGCGTGGCCAGCGTTGGCGTGATCGAGCGCGATGTCGGGGTGGTGTATGTGGTTCATAGTGATCTCCTCGCCATTACCAACCATACCCCCAGGGGGTATATTCCCGCCTGAGCGTGATCCGTGTCCAGCCGTCGGATTTGGCGACGTGCCGGGCGGTCGCTCACGGGTCAGCCGTTGCCGTGGCGATCGTGTCCGCTCATGCTGTGCGACATCATCAGCATCATTGCGGCCATCATTGCGATGCATGCCGCCGCTCCGATGAGCAGAGTGGCGCCCACCGCGCCGGTGGCGACGAGGATGAGGACGAGTGCCAACATCACTCCGCAGCCGATCATCATCCAACCGTGGCCTTGGTGGCCTTGGTGGCCTTGGTGGCCTTGAGGCATGGTGCTCGGCGCGGGCTGTTCGACTTCGGCGATCTTGTCGTTCATTAGGATCCTCCTATGGCTTCGATGAGCTTGAGCTTGATCGTGCGCTTCGGATGATGCCTGTTGACAGAGGCTAAGGACCCAACTACGTCACAATGTAGTAGTCCTGTGCGGATTCAGCGGAGAGGTGCTGGCAGCCGTTGCCGAACGGCTGTCTCACCTGGCGGTCGCCTAGCAATGAAGTTACTCTCAACCTCCGAGACAACGAGGAACGCAGGCAGTATGCGGCTTGAACCAATCACGACCACGCTCGGCTCGGAGGTCACCGAAATCGACCTTGCGTCCGAGATCGACTCTCTGGGCGACCAGATCCATGACGCGCTCGTCGAACGAGGCGTTCTGGTCTTTCGTGATCAGGCAGTGCCGCCGGAGGTGCACCTGCAGCTTGCTGCGGCGCTCGGCGAAGTCGGCGTCCCGCATCCGTTGTATCCCTCGGTTGAGGGCTCACCGCAGATCAACATCATTCGCAATGACGCAGCCCACCCGCCCGAGGCCGAGTTCTGGCATAGCGATCTGACGTGCAAAGCGAACCCTCCATTTGCCTCCGTGCTTCGCGGTGTCAACATTCCGCCGGTCGGCGGTGACACTCTCTGGGTCGACATGCGAGCTGCGTGCGCGGCGCTGCCGCCAGCGCTTCGAGAGCGCGTCGTGGGCCGCAGTGCGCGCAACACGTTGGCACACGCCTTTCGATTCCTGGAAGATTTCGGACAGACCGATCGTCAGGGCAAGCTCGGTACCGAACGGGCCGACACCGTCGCCGAGCATCCGGTGATCATTCGGCATCCGGTCAGCGGCAGTGAGGTTCTATTCGTCAACGAGAGCTTCAGCGAACGCATCGTGGGCATGGAGGACCAAGACAGCGCCACCGTGCTTGCGGAGTTGTTCGCCTTTGCCCGTCACCCCCGTTTCCAGATGCGTCTACGTTGGCGACCTGACACGTTTGTCATCTGGGACAACTGGACCACACAACACTTCGCCAGCGGCGACCACTACCCGATGCACGAACGCGAAATGCACCGCGTCACCGTGGCATCGAGCCGCCGCGCCGGCTTGTTCGGTGCGTAAGCGGCGAAATCATCGGGGTTCGCCAACGCGAGGGCCTGTTTGAGAACGAGTGCATTTGGGCAGTGAAAAGGCGCCACGCCTGGCACCAGAAAGGACCCACATGTACATCGGCTTGGGCACTTTGCTCATCATCATCCTCCTCATCGTCCTCCTCACCTGATCGGCCTGACTCATGGATCCCAAAGTCTCTTTCTTCTTCTATCTGGCCGCCATCATCTGCTTCCTGGTTGCCGCCGCCGGCCCGTCGTGGCGGCATGGCAGGCGGACCCGCAGCGGTGGCACTCCCATTCTCGTGTTGGTGCCGCTGGGCCTCGCCCTCGCCGTGTTCCCCACGATGTGGACAGTCGGGACGCTCGCGTGGTGAGTCAACCGCCTGACTTGCGTTCGTCGGAGTGCTCCGATGTCTGACCGCGATGACGTCGACCGCAGCAGCGGTGCGGTCCATCGCCGCGACTTCGCACGACTCATCCGCTTGCTTGTGGTCGTGCTTCTCGTCGCGGCGTTCGTGGCAGTCGCCCTCGATAACCGCGACGACGTACGCGTCGGCTACGCCGTCGGCCACGCAATGGCGCCGGGCTGGCTGGTCATCCTGCTCTCAGCAGTGGGCGGACTGGTGATCGGCTGGTTGCTCCGCCTGCACTCGCGCTCCAACCGCGCCTGACCTCTGGTCGACATAGGCGCCGGCTCGCGTTGTTGAATGCGCAGCCAACGCTTGAACGGGCACCGGTCGGCGAGCAGTGCCGCCGAGGCGATGGCCGCGAGCGCGATCACCACCGTCCACGGGTTGGTGGTGATTGCGGTCTCGATGGCGAGAAAGGGGTTGCGCATGAGGCCGACGCGTTCGAGCAGCCAACCCAGCGCCGCGAGCAGGGCCAGGCTGGCCGCCGTCACCCTGAACGGCGTGGCCCAACGAGTGCGCGAGATCGCGTAAATCGAAGGCAGCAGCAGTGCGATCGCCAGCAACTGGGCTAACTCGACACCGACGTTGAACGACAGAAGCGTCAGCAGCGAGGCCGAGCCGTCTAGCCCGAGGTCGGCAAGGATTCCTGCGAACGCAAGGCCATGGACGAGACCGAACCCGCCGGCGATGGACACCTCGCTGTGGTTGGTTAGCGGCCTGATCGCGTTGATGGCAGAGGCTGCGACGGACACGGCAACCAGAACCTCCACCGGACGACTTGGAAAGCTCACCCATCCCAATGCGCTTGCAATCAACGTGATCGAGTGGCCCACGGTGAATGCGGTGACGATGTGAACAACGCGACGCACCGTCTCCAACGGTGTACGCCGGTCACTCCAACGTCCACCCGATGCGACGAATGCCGCTGGCAACACAAGCGTGGCCAGGAACAGCAAGTGATCGGCACCATCGAGCACATGCTCGTACCCGAAGTGGATCATGTCGGCTACGGGCACCGCAGGCCGGCCATCGCTGATTGCGAGCGTTGGATCTGCCGAGGTGATCACCCCCGCGGTCGAGATCTCATCGCTGGAATTCGTCAGCACCACCACCGCTTTGTGTTCTGGGATTGCATCGATGATCGCGTCGTAGTCAACGGTGAACTGGTCCGTGGCCTCGGTGCCATTCTCGAACGCCACGATCACGCTGAACGAGTCGATGCCTTCGATAGTGGTGCGTGTTGGGTCGGTATACGTCTCGGCCCACTCAACGCCAAGGGGTCCCGTCAAGGTCAGGCGCGCGTCGAGGTACTGAACGATGGTCGCATCGTCTGCACCCGTGACGCCGAGAGCGGTCTCGAGCGATTCGATCGCAACAGTGATCGTTGCCTCGACACCCGATTCCTCGATACGCACCGCAATCGTGCTGCTGCCGAGGCTGTGCGCTGACACCGCGGAGGGTACGCCGAGGGCCAGCATCGATACCCCAACCGTTGCGGCAGCGATCAGCCTTCGCCGGGCGTGGCTCACAGACCGGTGAACGTGGGCGTGGCGTCAGAGCCGTCCCAGGTGACCCGGTAGGTGTAAGCGTCCACCAGGGCATCGTGGTAGGACTGCGCCTCTGCGTCGGTGATCGTGCCGGCGGACAACAGACTGTCGACGGCGGCCTGGCGCGAGGCGACGAGGGTGTCGATCAACACCTGTGCGTCGATGCCGAGGTCGACCGCAACAGCTTCGAGGTTCTGGCCCTGCGTCTCCATTCGAACGTGCATCTCGTCATGCGTGATGCCGAGCACCTCGATGAGAATGCTCTCCACATCCTGGTGACCGCGGTGCAGCCCAAGGCTGGCCTCTCCGTAGGCCTCGTTGATCAGGTCGACCAAGTCCGCGGCCGAGGTCGCAACGGCTTCGGTCGAGGCTGACTCGATCGACGCAGTGGACGAATCGTCGCTACAGGCGACGGCGACGCTGAGGAGGCTGACAGTGAGAAGGGCAAGTGTTCTCGTATGTTTCATCGCCGTGCGATTCCTTTCGATTGGTTGACGGCAGCAGTGTCCGTGCTGCCAGTAACCGGGTCACAAGGGTCGAGTAAGAGCCCGGTGTGAGAGCGGCGGTGCTGAAGTACCCGCGACCGGCCACGCGAATGAGAAGGCTCTCATCTGGCTCTCATCCCGCACTCACCTCGGACCCAGATGATGGCTCGATGCACACCCTTGATTCTCCGCGGTTTGCCAGCGATGCGTTGGTACGGAGCGCCGCCGATCAGGTTGCGATGCTGGTCGGTCGCGACTCGACCGATTTCCTCCGCACGGTCGTCGATGCTGCGGGTGGCACGCTGATCGAGTCACGAGCCAGGCAGGTGTACCAGCAACCTCGCGGCGGCGCGATCGCGTCCTATGACACCAAGATTCGTTGGGGCGGCGGACCGGTGACGTCGGAGACGATGGCCGCGTGTGCCGGTGATCTTCCCCCCGGGGTGGGGGTGGTCGAGAACGGCGGCGATCGCATTGCGGTGTGGCGGTTCCCCCACGATCCAGATCTGCCCGGACTTGCCAGCGCATACCACGCAGCCAGCGTTGCCGACTTGTTGACTGAACTCGACCTCGGTGGCGGCCCGGTACGACTCTCCGTCCGTGCCTACCGACCGCGCCGGCGGGCGGTGATCGAGGCGATCGGACCGTGCGGCAGCGTGTTCGTCAAGGCGGTCCGGCCTGATCGCGTCGAAGAGCTACACAACCGACATCGGCTGTTGGTGGCCAGCGGTGTTCCGGCCCCGCATAGCCTTGGCTGGAACGCCCAGGGGCTGCTTGTCCTGCAGGCGCTTCCCGGACGAACACTGCGGGACCAGATCCGTTCCGGTGACGGGCCGGTGCCCTCCGGCGAATTGATCCTCGATCTACTCGACCATCTCCCTACGGCGCTCACCTGCGCTCCTCGTCGTTCATCATGGCTCGACCGTGTCGAGCACTACGCAGGAATCGTTGGCGCGATCATTCCGGACGAGGCCCAACGGACGAACGGGATCGCCGCCGCGATTCGGGCCGAGTCCGGCGTCGGTCCCACCGTCGCCGTGCACGGCGACTTCTACGAGAGTCAGATCCTGGTTCGCGACGCAACCGTCTGCGGTTTACTCGACGTCGACGGCGCCGGTGCAGGTGACCGCCTCGATGATCTCGGCTGCCTGCTCGGCCACCTCTCCGTGCTCGCTCACCTCGACCGCCAACGAGCCAGCGCAATCAACTCGATCGGCGCGGGCTATCTCGCAACATTCGAACGCACCGTTGACCCTGCAGATCTCCGCTATCGCACAGCGGCAGTCGTCGTGTCCCTCATCGCAGGCCCGCACAGAGTCCAAGACCAGCGCTGGCCGGTGACAACGCGCCGACTTGTCGATCTCGCAGACCGCTGGCTCGCCAGCGCACGCAGAGCACGCAGGCGCCGATGAGACAACTCTCATCCACCACTCATCGGTGCCTCATCACCGCCATCGACACTGATGACGTAAACCTCGTACAAAGGAGCATGACATGATCCCCAGGAACTGGAAGATCGCCGGCCTCACCGCCATCGCGGTCGGTGGCCTCACCGGAGTTGCGTTCGCCAACGACGGCATCGAACTCAACGATCGCAGCAACCCAATCGTCCTCGCCGAGAACATCGACAACCCCGATGATGTCGGGTTTGTTGATGTGTCGCCGGAGTCGGCTGATTCGCCGGCGGTGTCGCCGTTTGATTCTCCGGAGTCGCCGACGGATAGTCCGGATGATGTCGGGTTTGTTGATGTGTCGCCAGAGTCGGCTGATTCTCCGACCGAGTCGCCGTTTGATTCGCCGGTCGAAGCATCCGACTTGCCAGCACCCTCATCCAACAACGACGAGCCGGATTCGCCCGACTTGCCGGATTCGCCCGACGACCCGGATTCACCCGATTTGCCGGACTCGCCCGACTGAGATTGTTACCCGATCGGAGCGATCCCGGCCCCTCATCCGGCTGGGATCGCTCACGCGCGACGAACCGGTGGCGCGAGGTCGCATCGACCTTTTCGCTGGATCCGCCCGTCGTCAATGTGTACTGACTGCGGGTCGTAGGGTCGATGCGATGGTTGACATCATCGATCTGAATGTTGTCCGTGCACATGGCGACGGGTGGCCGTCGTGTTTGTGCACTGCACTCGTTGGTTTGGCCTCGGGCTGAGAATGTCGAGACCTCAGGTGCCAGGAGTGACCCGGTTCGCGCTGCATCGCTTCCGCAAATTGGCAACAGTGACGGAGTGACTGATGTGTCTGCGGTGGCGGCGTTGGCGTCCGCTCATGGTCCTCCACGGTTGGGCTATGCCGATGGGGGCGCGGAACTGGTGGTGTACACGGCGCGGCGGATTATCACGATGGAACCCGGCTTGCCGACGGCGACTGCGGTGGCTGTCCACGGTGACCGGATCGTCGCTGTCGGCGACCTGGAGTCGATGGAGCCGTGGTTGCGGGCATTTCCTCATCGGATCGATGACCGCTTCGTCGACCGGGTGATGCTGCCCGGGTTCGTCGAACCCCACGTCCATCCGTTTCTGGGCGCGGTGCTGTTGACGTTCGAGGTCGCAGCGGCCGAGGAGTGGGATCTGGTGGACCGTGTCGCTCCGGCGGTCCCTGATGCTGCTGCCTACCGAGAACGTTTGGTTGAGTTGGTCGCCGCCCACACCAATCCGAGTGAGCCATTGGTCGTGTGGGGTTTCTTGCCGTTCGTGCATGGCGAGCTCACCCGCCGCGAGTTGGACGAAATCTCGCCCGACGCAGCGTTGTTCGTCATTCACCGGTCGTTCCATGCGATCAACGCCAACTCGCGGGGTCTCGACTCTCTCCATCTGACCGACGCCGCAGTCGCGGAGCACGACGCTCATCACGTCGATCTCGACCGCGGGTCGTTCATCGAACTCGGCATCGGACTCGTTCTGGCAGGGCTCGGTCCAGCGGTAAACGGCGCCGAGAAACTGGGCCGAGGGTTACAGCTCTTTCGCAATTTGTGTCATCGAGGTGGGGTGACGACTGCGATCGACGCGCTGGCCGGGGGAGTCGCCGGAATCATCCCCGAATGGGTGCTCGCCCACGAGTATCTCGATGCCGACGACGTGCCTTTCCGGACGTTGTTTGTCGCCCCGCCGAAACTGTGGCGTCGCAGGTACGGAGACGACACCACCGCGGTTCTTCAGGGTTTGGTCGAGCATGGCGGGACCCGACGATTGAAGTGGTTACCGGCGATCAAGGCGCTCGCCGATGGGGCGTTCATCAGCCAGGCGATGCACCTGTCACCTCCGGGGTATATCGATGGGCACGGTGGGCAATGGATGCAAGAACCTGGCGAGCTGTTCGACGAAATGCTCGACTATTGGAAGGCTGGCTGGGGGCTCCACGTTCACGTCAACGGCGATGTTGGTCTTGACGCAGTGTTGGATGTGCTCGAGCGGTATCAGCGTGAATGTCCGCAGCCGGATCCGCGGTTCGTGCTTCACCATCTGGGAATCAGCCGCGAGGACCAGATCCGTCGTGCCGCCGCGTTGGGTGCGTCGGCATCGACGAATGGGTACTACCTGCGCTACTTCGGGGACATTTGGGCCGAGCAAGGCATCGGGCCGGAACGGGCCGATCAGATGACCCGCCACGGATCGCTTGCCCGCCATCACGTCAGCATCTCGATGCATTGTGATCTGCCGATGGCCCCGATCCGTCCGCTGCTCGCGGTCGCTACCGCCGTCACCCGCCAAACCGCCGCTGGAACGGTTCGTGGGCCAGGCCAAGCGATCGACGTCGACACGGCATTGCGGGCGATCACGATCGAACCCGCCTGGCAGTACCGTCTCGATCACGAGATCGGCAGTATCTCCGTTGGCAAGAAGGCCGACTTCACAATCCTTGACGCCGACCCCTATGACGTCGACCCGGAAACGATCGGCGACATCACCGTGATCGCCACCATCTTCGAGGGAGAACCACACCACATTCGGCGGTGACGGAATTTCCTTCCTGAGCGAGTGAATTTCTCAGATCTCGCGTCGGGTCGGCGATCACGAGGCCCGGGAATCACCGTCGGGCGCTCTCGCGAACCTCGGGTTGAGTGAGATCTCGCGACCCCCAGATGAGAGCGTCGTCGAACATGGCGGCGCGCCGTTGGCGGCTGGCGACAAAGGCCAGTGCAGCGTTCACGGTGTCTACCTCACTCGGTGTGCCGAGTTCACGAGCGGCTTCAGCCAACACGGTTTCATCGAGGTCGATTGTGGTCCGAGCCATGACGGTACACAACCGTACGCATCAGTCAACGCGTGAAGATGTGCATTGAAGCATCAAGCGGGGCGCGAGGTCAGGTCTCGGGCGGCGCCTTGTGATGGTGATCCACGCCAGCGCCATCGGCCCGATGCTTGGTTCAGCGGTAGTCGGGCCACGCGCCCGCCGAGCACCTGGTTGGGGCCGCGAGCGAACTCCGGCAGATTGGGCGGCCTACTCTGCTTCCATGGCAGACGAAAACGATCTGGTCACGGTTGAGCGCATCGGGCACGTACTGATCGTCTCGATCAATCGCGAATCGAAACGGAACTCGGTGAATCGCCAAGTGGCTGACGGCCTGGACCAGGCGTTGAACCTGCTCGATGACGACCGGGATCTGCGTGTCGGCATTCTCACCGGAACACGCACAGTGTTCTGCGCAGGCAGCGATCTCACCGCCAACGGTGACTACGTGACCAAGCGAGGTGGCGAGTACGGCATCATCCGGCGCCCTCGCCGCAAACCGCTGATTGCGGCAGTCGAAGGTTTCGCACTCGGAGGCGGGATGGAGATTGCGCTTGCATGCGACATGGTGGTGGCATCGAAGACCGCGAGTTTCGGTCTGCCAGAGGTGAGGATCGGGGTGATCGCCGCATGCGCCGGCCTCTTCCGAGGGCCGCAGAGCCTGCCGCTCAACCTTGCCCGCCACATGGCCCTCACCGGCCAACCGATCAGTGCGGTGCGCGCATTCGAAGCGGGCTTCGTCAACCTGCTCACCGAACCGGGAAGCAGCCTGGAGGGTGCGCTCGAACTCGCCGGGCAGGTCGCCGCCAACGCCCCGCTGGCCGTGCAGCAATCGCTGCAGGCGATCAACGACCAACTTGCCGACGTGGCCGAGCGCGGCTGGGAGTTGACCAACCGTGCGCAGGACGTTGTGCGCGAGACGGCAGATTGGAACGAGGGTGTGTCGTCGTTTCTGGAGAAGCGGCCGCCCGTTTGGACGGGTCGATAAACCCTCCGCAAAGAGTGGGCCTTGACCGCCCTGGCGGTATTGGCTATCGTTCTAACGAACGACCGTTAGGTTGTTCTTGGGGGATCAAACAGGGGAATTGACATGGAACTCACTGATGCCATGCGCACGCAGCTCGCGTGCCGCTACTACAAGCCCGACGCAGTGCCGGAGCAGGTGTTCTACAACGCCGTCGAGGCTGCTCGATTCGGTCCGCAGGGAGGAAACCGCCAGCCGGTTCGATTCCTGATCGTCACCGATCCGGCGAAGAAGCTGCAATTGCAGGAGTGGTACCTGCAGCCCTGGAAGGCCTATTTCGCCGCTGCGTCCAGTGGTCAGGACGAGATCGTCGCCGAGAGCGGCGACGTGAAGGCCACGCACATCGCGATGACCAACCCGCAAAAGTCGTTGGCAGACGCCGACAACTTCGCCGAGCACTACGGCGAGCATCCAGCCATCGTCATCGTGCTCGCCGATCTGGAAGACACGCATCCAACCGACACCGATCTCGGTCGCCTGAGCATCGTCGGCGGCGCGTCGGTGTACACGGTGGCACAAAACTTCTGCCTGGCCTTGCGCAACCAGGGTGTCGCGACCACGCTCACCACCTTGTTGTGCATGTTCGAGCCGCAGGTCAAGGAATTGTTCAAAATCCCTGAGCACCTCTCGACCGCAGCGTTCATCGTGGCCGGCTATCCCGAGAAGCCGTTCCCCACCAAGCTCTTCCGTCGCCCCGTCGAGGAGATGGCCTTCCTCGACAGCTTCGATCGACCGCTCGGGCAGGGATGACGAGCGGGGCCGAATCTTCCGGCGGCTCAGTGGGCTCGGTTGGCTCGCCGGCACCGGACCGGCAATGGGCCACGGTGTCCGGCATTCCGCTGAAGTCCTGTTACGGGCCAGAAGATCTTCCACCCGTAGCCGAAGCGATGGCACCTCCTGGCGAGGTGCCATACGTTCGCGGCGCCC
>JANOQU010000163.1:0-3575 GCA_031422355.1 Actinomycetes bacterium | reverse complement strand
GGTGGGCGGCACGTGGAGCGGACTCAGGGATTCCGAGAGCGAACCAGATGTCCCGGCCGACTGGATCGACGGGTACGTCTGGATCGGTGACGAGACTCCCCCGGTGTTGTTCTCAGCCGCAGACGTCGCCGCCGCACAGTCAATTCTCACCCTCGACGAAATGGTCGTGCGAGACACATTGTGGGACGACTGGCAGCGTTGGACCGGACCGACTGCGACGACCGAGGACCTGATTGCAGAATTGGGTGTGACGCCAGCCGACGCCCGCTCGACCATGCCTGTCGGGCTGATCGCATGCCCGTGACCACGATCGAAGCAGGCGGGAGCGTCATCGCGGCTCGCGCCCTGGTGCTCCATCTGCGCAGTACTTCGACGTTACCGACGGCCCTCGGGGCGATCATTGCGGTCGGAGCGATCATCGCTCGGATGAGTACCGGTCGAGACCTTACTGAGATCTATGCGCTCGCGTTGGTTCTCTCCACCGCAGGTCTCGGCTTCGCTCTCGATGACGCTGCCGCCGAGACGGTCGCTGCATCGCCGACGCCACTCGCACACCGTCGACTTCACCGGATCGGCATCACCGGCACGATCACGCTGACGGCGTGGTTCACGATCGCGGCGGTGGTGGCGACCTCCGATACGCAACGCTTTCCGACCTATGACATCGTCATCGAGGTCGCTGCGCTCGCCGCAATCGGGCTGGCCACCTCGGCACTCGTCCAGCACGTCACAGACGCACCCGGCGGCCCGACCGCGGCGCTCGTCGTTCTCGTCGGACCGGCGTTCCTCAACGGCGTCGCTTTCCGCGACCTTCAAGTCTTTCCGTCATTGGTGCCGGGCCAGGCCTTGCGAGAACGATGGATCGGCCTCGCGCTGGTGGGCGGTGCACTGCTGGCGGCTGCGAGTCGTGACCCGGCCGGTCGGAATCGCCGGCGCCGGAAATCAACGATTGCCGTTCCGGTTGAGACGGACGAGGCTTGATCGATGGACACTGACGAAACGCTCGCAACGAAAGCCATCGCGCCTCCGGGGCCACACGGTCGCGAGACGCTACGTCGATTTCGTCAACTGTTCAGTCAACCTGCGAACGCGCTCGACGAACTGAACGCTGCGTATGGCCCGATCAGCGAATTGCGAATCGGACCGACACGCATCGTCGTAGTCGGTGATCCTGAACTCCTCCATCAGATGTTCACGATGCCCGCCGATTCGTTTCGATGGGGGCACAAGTTCAATATGGTCGGGGTCAGGTTCATCGTCGGCAAAGGCTCGATGGTCGTGTCCGACGGAGACGATCACCATCGCCGACGCAGTTCGGTCCAGGCGGCGTTCACGCGGCGGCGCCTCAACGGTTGGATCCCGATGATCGCAGCGCGCGCAGACGCAGCAATCGATCGCGTCGTCCAACCACTCGGCGCCGACCAGACCGAGATCGACCTCTACCCTGTTGGCCGCAAACTGATTCTCGGTATCACGGTTCACGCCTTCTTCGGAGAGCGTCTGGCTGAACGCGTCGATGAGATCAGCGACCTCTACGAGCGCCCGCAACACTTCATCGAAGCACCGGCCGTGAAGCAACTGCCGCACCCGTTCCCGTTCACAGCGCGGTCTCGAGTACGCGCCGATCGTCGAGCGATCGACGCAATCATCGATGCAGAGATCGCCGCCCGCCGATCTCGACCAACCGGCGACCCGCTCGATCTGCTCGAGGCAATCGTGATCGAGGACTCGATCTCGGACGCCGAGATTCGCGATCAAGTCCGAACGCTCATCGGTGCGGGCTTCGACACCACGGCGTCGGCGCTTGCGTGGATTCTGTGGTGCGCCGTCCTGTCTCCCGACGCGTGGCTTCGCCTCAGATCCGAGGCAGACGCGGTGTTCGGTCCGATCGGATCTACGAGTGTCGAACCAGATCACAGCACCCTCGCTGGACTCGAGTACGCACAGCGCGTCGTACACGAGTCGCTGCGGCTCCATCCTGCCGGCCTCGTCGGAGCGCGAATGGCCGCCAATGATCTCCCGCTCGGGGACTACCGAATTCGGAAGGGATCGCTTGTCGTCTGGTCGCCCCACCTTGCTGGACGGGACCCGAAGTCCTGGACCGACCCCTTGCGTTTCGACCCGGATCGATTCGCCGATCTGACTCCAGAGCAGAAGGCAATCAGCGATCGGGCCTGGATACCGTTCGGACGAGGTCCCCATATGTGCATCGGGTTCGGACTCGCCCAGATGGAACTCACGCTCGTCGTCGCTCGTCTCGCCCAACGAGTTGATCTCACGCCGATCTCTGTGGTCGTGCCGGAGCCAACCGGCATGGTCGTCAACCGACCCATCGGTGGCGCTCCGTTCCGCATCACTGCCCGAGAGCCGACGGCGCCGGTGCCCTCTTCCGGTTCGCAGTAAGGTACGAGGGTATGGACGAAGGCGATATCGCCCTCCGAAATCTGACGTACGGGCTGTTCGTCGAATTGGGACGCGCTCCGACGGTCGACGACGCGTCGGCCCGAATCGGTTCGACGCCTGACGATGTCTGGGCCGGATGGCAGCGACTGCATGATGCACATGCATTGGTTCTGCAGACAGGGACGCGTGAGATTCGAATGGCGAACCCCTTCTCCGCTGTTCCGACCGCCTACCGCGTGTTCGCGGACAACCGTTGGTGGTTTGCGAACTGCGCGTGGGATGCCTTCGGTGTCGGTGCGGCGCTTCACCGCGACAGTCGCATCGAGGCATCGTGCGCTGACTGTGGGGAGCCAATCAGCGTCCAAGTGCGCGACGAAAAGCCCGACGATGATGGGCTGTTGTTCCATTGCCTGGTGCCCGCAATTCGTTGGTGGGACGACATCGCGTTCACTTGAGCGACGATGAATCTCTTCCGGTCGGAGGAGCACATCATCCAATGGCTCGGCACGAGAAGCGCAGGGACGACGATCTCCGTGACCAAGCTCAGCGAACTCGCCCACGCATGGTGGGGCAACCGAATCGACCCGTCCTGGCAGCCGCGTACCAGGGAGGAGAACCAGTTGATTCTCGACGATCTCGGGCTCACCGACTCGTTCTGGAGCTTTTCTGCAGTCTTGCCCGAACACTGATCTCATGCATGTCGCTGACAGCCACGATCTGATCCGCGTTCGGGGCGCTCGGGTGAATAACCTCAAAGACGTCGATATCGAGATACCAAAGCGCCGGCTGACGGTGTTCACCGGCGTCTCGGGCTCGGGCAAGAGCTCGCTGGTCTTCGGCACGATCGCCGCGGAGTCACAGCGGATGATCAACGAGACCTACAGCGCCTTCGTCCAGGGCTTCATGCCGACCCTGGCCAGGCCCGATGTCGACGTCATGGACGGCCTGACGACCGCGATCATCGTCGACCAGGAGCGGATGGGTGCGAACGTTCGGTCAACCGTTGGCACTGCGACCGACGCCAACGCGATGCTGCGGATTCTCTTCAGTCGACTCGGCGCTCCGCACCTTGGCTCTCCCAACGCGTTCTCCTTCAACACCGCAACGGTCAGCGGCGCCGGCGCGATCACGATCGAGAAAGGCGGCAGCAAGACCACCGAGAAACGCACGTT
>JANOQU010000162.1:0-8105 GCA_031422355.1 Actinomycetes bacterium | reverse complement strand
GTTCGATCTCGATCGGCGCGCCGCGTCGGAGTTCATTGACCACCTCAAACGCGTGGAACAATCCATCTGTGACCACCGCCGAACCACTCTTCGTTCGAACGCCTGACGAGAATTTTGCTGATCTCGATGACTTCCCGTATGAGCCGCACTACGTCTCTGTCGATGGCATGCGGATGCACTACGTGGACGAAGGACCCGCAGATGCGCCGGTGGCCTTGATGGTCCACGGGATGCCGACGTGGAGCTACCTGTACCGCTCGATCATCCCGCCGATGCTGGCGGCCGGATATCGCTGTATCGCGCCCGACCACATCGGCTTCGGGCGAAGCGACAAGGTGACCGATCCCGGCTGGTACGACATCGCTCGCCACACCGCCAACTTGTCGCGTCTGATCGCCACGCTCGACCTTCGCGACGTGACGATCTTCGTGCAGGACTGGGGAGGCCCGATCGGTCTCGCCCAGGTAGCGACGATGCCCGAGCGGTTCTCCCGCCTCATCATCATGAACACCTGGCTCCACCACGACGGCTATGAGTACACCGCGGCGATCCAGAACTGGATCACCCAGAACTGCCCCGGCGGCCTGTTCCGAGAACACGTGCCGCACAGCTTCGGTTGGGGGACCCTCATGGTGGTCGGCACGCGTCGAGCGGCGCCGCCGGAGGCACTGGTGCCGGCGCTGCAGGGTGGCGTTGCGGCGTTGCCACCCGACGCAGATGCGGTGAGACGGGCCTACGACGCTCCGTTCGCCGGACTCGGTGAACCCGGAGTCACAGGGCCCCGCCAGTTCCCGTTGTCCATACCGTTCCACGACTACTCACGCGGCAACAGCGACGCTCAAGCTCTCCACTTTGCAGCAATCAATGACACCCGCCTGCCGGTGCACTTCGTCTGGGGCCGTGCGGACGAAGTGTTCAACGGCGACTGGGGCCGCCGCTGGCATGCCCTCATCCCGCACGCAACCTGGGACGCCTTTGACGACGCCGCGCACTTCGTTCCAGACACACACGGCGAGCACGTCGCCGCCATTGTGCTCGCCCATGCAGGCGAAGGTACGGGAATCACAACGACCTAGGCCGTAGGCCGTAGGCAGTCGGCAAGTCGGCGGGCTCCGTCGAACGCGACGTGCACCCACGGCGCGTCCCCCAGGCACAGCGGATCACGCCGAGTTCTGGAGCGGCTACGTTTTCACGGATGGAGATTCTTTACATCTCGTCCAGTGGGTCCGCAGACCCGACCCGGGCTTCGATCCCGTGGCATCTCGCGGTCAACGGTTCCATCGAGTCGAACCAGACCGCCCGTCTCGTCCTTCTGGGTGACGCTGCCGAAGCAGTGCGCGTCGACGTGCGCAACACCGTCGAAGGCGTCGGTTTACCGCCGCTGCGCGACCTCGTTGCGAAAGCGGTCGAGCGAGCTGTCCCCGTACACGTTTGAAAGGGTTGCGCAGTTGCCCGTGGGGCAACCGACGACGACCTCGCGACGTTGAACGGAACGTGGGCGACTCCGACTGACGTCGCCGCACTCATCGCCAACGCTGACCGGGTAGTCACCTTCTAATCCCAGCGACGGCAGCCTGTATCTGGGCGTGATCAGGTCCGGATCAATTCCACGATAGACCGTCGCATTGCAGCGATGAACCGGTCACGGGTGTCACCGTCGACCAAATCCAACGACAGGTATGGATTGAGGTCTTCCAGCTCCATCAACAACAAGTCGCCCTCTCGCGCCCGGCAGGCGTCGACTCGTTGGATGCCGTGATCAATGGTGTTCCAGTCGACGAACCAGTCGGCAAAAGCGAGGTCCTGCAGTGTTGGCTCATACCTTGACAGTTGCCAACGGCGGTTCGGATCCGGCGCGTAGAGGGCGTACTGGAAATCGCGATCGACGTAGTAGAACGACACCTCGTACTCGAACTCGATGGCGGGTTGGACGAGTATCCCCTCGAAGTCCAGCAACGCCAGACCTCTACAGTCCACGAGCCGCATTCCGATCGAGTCAGAGCCAAGCTTGGGCTTGACTACGAAGCTGGACGCTGCTGGCAATCGACCGAGGTCGGCGCTCTGATCCGCAGTCGGGATGACCGCGGCGCCTGCCGCGCTGAGATCCACCAGATACTGCTTGCCGATCATGTCGGCCCGTCCCGACAACTGATTGAAGACGCGAGTGCCAGACGACAGCGCCGCTGCCCGGAACGATTCGTACTGCTTTTGATAGTGCAGTACCGGACCGCTGTTTCGAACGACGACCGCATCGAAGCCGGCCATCTTCGACTCCACTTGCAGCGGATGGCAGAGCACGAGATCGAAGTACGGCCTCAGTTGCTCGGTCACGAAAAGATCCTCGTCGCGATAGACCCGACCCTTGGCCTCATAGGACAGATCGGTGACGTAGAGAACTTGCGGCAACATTGGCAACTGCTTATCGCCCGTCATCCCATTTCGTTGCGCGTCGTGATGCCGCTCCGGCCAATCGTGGCCACTACGTTTCGAGACGACGGCTCCTGCAGGACGACGTCGAGCGGTGCATCGAGCAGGCAGAGATCGCCGACATGTCCGCACGCGACACGCCTCGCCGGTCCGCCTGGATCGAGTGGCGAGGACAGAAACATTGCGAGCGCGCGCCGCGAGTTCACCCGCTCTTCCCGACCGATCGGTTGGCCACTACTCGTTCTTCGTTGAGCCGCCGACGCGACAGCCCGCCACGGATCCGCACTGCCATAGGGCGCATCGGTACTCGCGCCGACAGCGATGCCATTGTCAAGGAGGGATGCACATCGCCAGAGCCCGTCGAGGTCCTCCGGATCGACCTCGTCGAGATAATCGTCGCCGCGCTCGCAGACGAACGACGGCTGGGTCACGACGGTCAGCCCGAGAGCGTGGATCGTCGGGATCAACTCGGCCGGTACGACGGCTCCGTGTTCGATCCGGTCCCCCGGCCACGCCCCGACCTGCTGCCACGCAGCGAGAGCAAGGATCAGGCCGATCCGAGTCACACAGTGCACGGCGACGCATCGACCGTTGGTCCGAGCCGAGCCGTATGCGTTGACCAAATCGTCGATCGACGGCAATTGATGATCACCGACAATCACCTTTGCGGGCCCGAACAGAACGCCGATCGAATCGTCGACCGCAATCGTCGCCGAACCGGTGACCATGACCTCGACCGGGAATTCGGGGCCGCGTACTCGATCGGCAAGATGGATCACGTCATCGATCCGAGCACTTGGGGTCAGGTCGCTGACTCCGGTGACGCCGTACGACGCCAACTCGCGACCGAGAGCCGTGAGGTCGAGATCCAACGACGGCACGCGCGATCTGATCGCGTCATCAAGGCGAATCAGCACCCCGGTCTCACTCTCGACACCGATCGCATCGAGGGCCAGTGAATTCAGCACCCACATCGCACCGGATCGATGCTGAACCCGCACCGGATGACGTGGTGCGATCGCATCCAGCCAGGCACGATCAATGTCTCCGATCGTCGATTCGTGGTAACCGACCGCGCGCAACCACTCACCAGCGGGCTTCTGGCTCGTCGACCGCTGCAACGAGGAGACGAACGCAGAATCGACCGTGATCGATTCCCGTGCGGCAGCGGTTGCCATCAGGTGGATGTGATGATCGTGCAATCCCGGGATCAGTGCTCCACCCGCCGCGTCGATCGAATCGTCACCATCGACCCCGTCATCACCGGCCGGGACGATTTCTGTGATCACCCGACCAATCACCGTGACATCGACGCGCCTGCCCTCGACCTCGGCGTCTCGAATCGTCAGGCGAGGTGGCCTTGTCAGCGGCGTGTTCATCGTCGAATGCCGAACTCGGTCAAAACGGCTTCTGTGTCCTCGCCGAGGGCATGAGAACGCCCGACGCAGGCCCTGGCACGCGGCGAGGCGAGCAACGTCTCGTGACCGCTCAAGTCGATCAGCGGCCCTGCAGACATCGAGGCGGCGACTCTGCTCAACGCAATGTCGAGCAACCATCGACCGCCGCGTCGCAAGCCGTCGAGCGTTGCGTTCGCGGCCAGAAGTCCGGTCGCTGGATCAGCAACAGCGTCACAGCAAAAGCAGAGTCCGAGGTGATCCCGCGTGACCAGTCCGCCAGCCACGGCAGCATCGTCGCCGAACGCGATTCTCTCGCCAGCGGAGCCGCCTCGACCGTGACCGGTGATGGAGAGCCAGATCCGGGGACGGGTCGCGTCGTACGGGCTGATACCCAACGCCGCGAGTGCCCGCGGACGCGACGCCTCGATCACGATGTCGGCACTCTCGACAAGGCGTTTCAGCGCGACAACGTCTGCTGCATCGCCGAAGTTCAACGCAACGCTCTCGTGGCCTCCGTGAAGGAGTTCGTAGAACCGTTCGTCGCCACTGCGAGCACCGTCGGGACGAGCCGCGCTCTCCACCTTGATGATCCTCGCCCCACCGAGGCCGAGCAGATTCGCGCACAGCGGACCCGCCCATAGTGTCGACAAATCGACGACGACCAAGCCATCGAGGGACGTCGTCGGCGCCGCAGTCCCGATTTGCTCGTCGATCACGGGCGTCGTTGCGCGGCTCGTTTCACCGGCGGCCGCGCATGCCAACCCGAGGAGGGTCGCTCGTTCGACGAGATCGGATTGTTGGCGGGTTGCAATCCTGTCGGTGAGAGCCGACCACAGTTCATCGTGATCGGTGGGGAGGTCCGCTGCCTCGATCCACGCCGGCATGGAGTCGACATCTTCCTGCCTCGCCAACGACAGCGCGATCCATCCATCGGCTGCCTGGACCAGCCTCGTCGCGCCTCCGCAACTCATTTCGCCGCGCCGTCGGAGGCCGCTGAATGCCGCTCGCTCGCCCAGCAGTGCCGGACCATCGATTCTGACTTCGCGTCCAAATCGGCTCGTCAGCGCGGTCACGTTGGCTGCCGATGACGTGAGCGAAGAAACCATCGACTGAGTGACCGCACGAGGCGAGCCGTCGGCGCGGCCGCTCAATCCGGCGGCGCCGGAGGCTGCCCAGATCGAACTCAGCTCGGCGTACTGTTGGTGCATTGCAACGGCCTCGGTATCGATCCTTGAACTCGCGGAGCTGCTCCGTTCACCATACGTGGACGAGGAAGTCGCATCCGGAACGAACGTCTTTCTGGTCGACCTCGATACGGGGCCGACACCCCAGCCCAACGGTGAGACGACACCGTCGCATAAGCCGGGCGCGCCGAATGGACCCGGCGCGCTCCCCGTGGTCATCATCGGCATCACCCGTCACCCGCTCGGTGCCGTAGCCACCCATCCGATCTGTGATGTGGTGGTCGACGCCGCAGATCCAATCCTCGACGAGATGCTGTCCACCATCGAACGCCGACCGATCGCAGCAACGTCGCTCGCGGTGTTGCTTCGCGCCACCGAGCATCAATCGATCGAACACGCCCTCGCCGCGGAGTCCGCTGTCTACTCGCTGCTCCAGAGCGGACCTGAGTTCGTAGCATGGCGACAACAGTCGACACGGACCCATCGACCCGCGGCGCCAGACCAGGAGCCAGCGGTCGTCGGAGCTCGTGTCGACGATGTCTTGAGAATCGAACTGAACCGCCCCCACCGCCATAATGCATTCAGCCGATCGATGCGCGACGCGCTGACGGAATTACTCGCGTTGGCACTGCTCGACGACTCGATCCGCGAGGTCCACCTCAGCGGACGCGGACCATCGTTCTGCAGCGGAGGCGATCTCACAGAGTTCGGATCGTTCGACGACCCGGCAACCGCCCACCGCACTCGGCTCACCAGATCGCCCGCTCGGCTGATCGACCGTCTTGCTGGCCGGATGCACGTTCGCCTCCACGGCGCCTGTATGGGAGCCGGCATCGAACTGCCCGCCTTTGCCAAATCCATCACGGCGGACCGGGACACCGTGATCGCACTCCCGGAAATCCGGCTCGGTCTCATTCCCGGCGCGGGCGGAACGGTCAGCCTGCCGCGTCGGATCGGCCGCCAACGAACGGCCTACCTCGCGCTGAGTGGCGTTCAGCTGACCGCCGACGCAGCGCGTCAGTGGGGCTTGATCGACTTCGTCTCGCCCTGATTCGACTCACGGCGCGCAGGCTCGGAGTGGTCCCAGTCGGCAAGCAGTGCCCTCAATGCGGTCAGCAGGATGAGGGGCTGGTCCAGCATTGGGTGATGGCCCGTCTGCGGAATCTCGATGACCGGGGCAACGCGTCCGAGTGCTTCGTACATTTCGACTCCGACGTCGGCTGTGACCAATCCGTACTCGGATCGCAGCAGCGCAAACCGACAGCCGACCTGGGACAGGTATGGCAACGCGATCCCGCGCATACTGCCGGCGAAGGACTCGAAGATTCCACGATCGAACTTCCACTGCCATCCACCTTCGACTGCTCGCAGCGACCGCCTCGCGACGTGGTCGATGACGAACCCAAGATTGTTGCGCTGCGCAGGCACGGTCCGGAAGCGCTCCAGCGCCAACTCGACCGACGGGTACACCCGCGCCCGGCCGAACGCGTCGTGGCGCGAATGCGCCTGTACTTCGGCATCGGGCTTGGTCACGGGTGAGTCGCAGATGATCACGCCGGCAAGGCGATCCGGATATCGAGCGGCCGTTGCGATCGTCACCATCCCGCCCAGGCTGTGACCAATCGCGACCGGCAGTCCATCGATCCCTCCTGCGGCGGCGACTGCGGCAACTTCGTCGGTCCATTGTTCGAGGTCGTAGTGATCACGATGGTCGCTGTCGCCGTGGCCGCTGAGATCGATCGCGACGACGCGGAAGTCGTTCGCGAACGTTGCCGCCACATGCGTCCACCAATGGGCCTGGGCTCCCCCGCCGTGGACGAACACCAAACCCCGACGGCCGGGCTCGCCCCATGCAAGGTAATGCACCCGCGCCCCATCGACCTCGATCCATTCGTCGGTGAAAGGAATAGCCAGCGCGCGGCGAAACCAGCCGGGCGCATCAGGATGAAGTGGAACGACTGTGGACATCTCGAAAGCCACGGTATCTCTGTGGCAGGGTATGTCCCGTGACGAGTGGCCAGAGTGGAGACGGTTTCATCAGATGTAGCGACGGCCACGTCCGATGGGGACGCTTCGGCGCGGCGGGTGTCGTGTTCGTGACGTCGCGAGACGGCGACCCACACGTCATGTTGCAGCTGCGTTCCGGATTCGCCCACGAGGGCGGCACCTGGTCCTGCGCCGGCGGTGCCCTCGATGAGGGCGAGCACCCCTATGACGGAGCACTTCGTGAAGCCGCCGAGGAAATCGGTGATGTACCGCCCGACCACCGACTCGTCGGCCAATACGTGTTCGCGCCCAGCACCGACTGGACCTACACCACGATGGTCATCGAGGTCGACCGCACCTTCGGCGGCTCGATCAACTTTGAGACGGACGCGATCGCGTGGGTCCACGTCGACCACGTCGACCGAAAGGCGCTTCATCCGGGTTTCGCTGCGGCCTGGCCGCATCTCCGCCAGATCATCGCCACCGATGACCGGGGTTCGGCCGAGTCGAATTTCGACGAACGAACCGGCTGATCCGTGTCGCTTTCGCGAACTCACAGGGCTTCACCGTCCGAACGCGCTGACCCGTGACGTCGCTGCTGCGGGCCCTCGACGGTGACTTCTCCGACCGCGCAGATTCAATCACCGTGGACGGGGTAGGAATCTCCTGGGCGGAACTCGCCCGCCGAGCCGATGTCGTGGGTGGTCGGATCATTGGCGCCGGCGCGGTCGCCGTGTGTGCCCAGCCCACGATGGACACCGTCATTGCCGTCGCCGCCAGCCTGCGCGCTGGCGTCACCGTCATTCCTGTCCCGGCCGACGCAGGACCGCTGGAGCGACGCCACATTCTGATTGATTCCGGCGCAGTCGCATTGATCGGCGACCCGGGCTGGGATGACGTCGCTCTGCCCCGGATCAGCAGTGACGGCAATGGCGTGCCACTTGCCGCGCATCCGAAGCCGGCCAGTGACGCACCGGCGCTGGTGATGTACACGTCTGGCACAACGGGGCTGCCCAAGGGAGCGATCCTTTCTCGGCGGGCGATCGCCAATGACCTCGACGGCCTGGCCGATGCCTGGGCCTGGACACCCGACGATCACCTCACCCACGGC
>JANOQU010000161.1:0-7554 GCA_031422355.1 Actinomycetes bacterium | reverse complement strand
CGATGTTGAGGCGAACATTGGCCGCAGGCTCGCCGGGCCGGTCGAAGCGAAAGGACAGGAACGTGCCTGCAGAAGAAGCCTCCGCAACGTAGGTCCCGGTGATTCGAACGCAACGACTCGTGCTGAGTTCGAGTACGTCGGTGAATGAGACGGCCGCTGTGGCCGGTACCAAGGCTGCTCCATCGGTGACGACCCAATTGGACGTTGCGCCGGCGGGTACAACCGGTGTGAATGGCTGGCCAGGTTCACCGCGAAGGATCGATTCGGCGATGTCGTCGCGGACATGCACGACGTTGTCGGTGTTTGTGTACAGCGGTCGAAAGTTGGCATCGACGTAGTCAGCGAACGGGGTGGCGGCCGACACCGGAAGAGCAACTTCTTCGAGGAACACCGCCGGATCGGCCTCCGCCATGTCGTCCGCGAACCACTCCCAGGTCTCTGGCAGAACGTAGTCGGGACTGCTTCGGCCGAGGTAGATCTGACCGAGCATGAAGCTTTTCCAGATCCACCGCGTCGCTGCAACTCTTCGATAGTTCAGGTACACCCACGGGAACTCGGTCCAGGCAAGCAAAGGATCTCCCGGTGCCGATGCCAGGTCCATCACGGCCCGCACCGTGCGCTGTCTGCCCGGCTCGATCGCCTTTCGCTGGTCCGCAACGTGGCCAACGCTGGAATACCCGCTTGCCGCCTGCAGCCCGAGTGTGAGGTGCTGACCCCCACCAGCGGCGACGGCGAGCAGACACGCAAGCAGCGGCCACGCTGCGGCGGTGCGGAAGTCACCTCGTTCTCGATGGACGAGTCGGTATATCTGGCCGATGCTTGCGGCAGCCATCAGCGCCGTCGGCATCGCCAGGATCGAGAAGTAGTGAGACGAGTAACGCTGCCCGGCGACGAGTTCAGCCCACGCTCCGACGAACCACACTGCGATGGCGAGATGCATGGCTCGCTCTCGACGCCCGAAGGAGCGCCACAACGCAAACGTGAGCGCGGCGAACGCGACGACAATCATCAGTGAAACTGGCCAGGACCGGTAGTAGCGCAGGACAACGTCGCGGCCATAGACCAATTGATTTGCAAAGCTACGACCTGTTGCCGCGTTCTGGTAAGTGTTGTAGGTCCAGTAGCTGCTCCAGAACTCCTGGAATCTTCCACGAATGATGTAGTAGATCGGGCACGCCAAGAAAGCCACGATCGGCGTGATGACCAGGATTCTTCGACTGCGGCGATACGGGCGCTCGTCCTGCACACCATCGATGCTTGACCACGCCATCAACCCGACGCCCAGTGCGGCGATCGAGGAGACGAACAGGGTTTGGATCCCGAGCCCGAGCAAGAGACCAACGGCGGCGGCGGCCCAGGGCGCTCGCGACGGCAGCCACCATCGAGGCGCGATCGCGATCAACCAAGCGCCGGCATACATCCCGATGATCATGTTGCGGCTGTAGAGGGCTCCGGCGTAGTCGGCCTTGCCGAGTGTGAAGTGGAAGAAGACAACTATGCCGATCGCGACACCGAGCATCCGGTGGCCACCGACGGCCTGAGTCGTTCTGGCCGCAGCCCACGCAAGCACACCGGCGACCACAATGATCAGGAGTGAGATCGCGTACCAGAAGCCCTCATAGGACGTCAGTGCGGCAGCGAGTCGATAGACCATTGGTTCGACGGGTCCCTTGTTGACCAGTCCATTTTCGTAGAACGTGCCTCCGAACCGGATTGTGCGAAGCACGTACACGCGGGTCTGCATCGGGTCCCAGTTCTGGGACCGATACTCGTTATGGAAGTACGCCGCCAGCACCATTGCGCCGACCAACATCACCGAGCCCAACAGGCACAGGCGGCGCCAACCAGAATGGGCCGTGGTCGCTGGCGTCGTCGCGGCCATCGTCATGATGTCGATTCCTCGGCGGCGAATTCGGGCTCGGCTGTGGGTCGGGCGACCCGTCGGATCATCTCGATTGCTGAATCCAACCCGAGCACGACAACGATCACCATGACGAGCGCCATCCTCGACAGCGGGCCGACCATGTGGCGTTGGACTTCGACGGAGTCGCCAACGTAGGCCATATACAGGTCGACGAACGTCGAGGCGAGCAGCAGGCCGAGCACGAGTGCCTGAATTCGCCGCCCGCGCAGCGTCGCAAGCAGCAACGACAGCGCACACACACCGCTCCAGACCATGAGTCCGGTCCGCGTCATCGGTCCATTGATCTGGGCCGGAGCCGCGTCCGGCAGTCGATCTGCAACCGTGAATGCGTCATAGCTGGCCTGGTCGGACGAAAGAAGCACCGGCAGATCGTCGTACAGTTCGCTGATCCAATGCGGTGCGAACCTGGCGTAGGACAGCAACATCGCTCGTTGACCACTGTCGTCTGCCCAATCCCGAAACTGTTGAAGATCAGGACTGATCAACATGTCCCAACTGTTCGTGAAGCTGTCTTCGCCCGTACGTTGCAGGAGCGCCGCGTCGAGCGGCATCCCCTGGTCCACGAACCACTCCGTGAGCTGCGGGTCGGGCAAGACCCGCGTCCCGACGTTGTTGATCGTTGCATACCTGTTTCGACCATTCGACGACTGGGACAGAGTCACGCCGACGCACACGATCAAGGTCACGATGCCCCAGCGAAGCATCGCTCTGCGCAGTCGCGGGTCACTGCCCGTGTACAACCATGATGCGAGCAGCAGCGCCGGCGCACCAATGGCCATCCACGGCGGCACGTTGGAGTCCCGCGCCGTGAGCCATGCGATCGTCGCCAATCCGGCCAGGTGCAGTCGGCGTACGGACGTGTCCGCGGCGAAGCGCCACCACGCCACCACGGATACGACGGCGAGGGTCATCCCGAATGACTCGCTGAGGATATGGGTGTTCCACAGTGCGAACCGCGGCTCGAGTCCAATGGTGACGATCAGGAAGGCCCCGACGATTCGGGCCTCGGTCTGGCGGAGCACGCGCCAGACCGTGAAGGCAGCAACGAGATATGCCAAGCCGTAGAGCAGGGTTTGGACCACGACGGTGACAGCTGTGCTCCGACCGAGGAGAAACAGCAGCGTCGGAAACGCGATTGGACGCTCGGCAACGTAGAACGACGGCGAGAATGGGGTGTGCCGGGCGGCGTTCAGAAACGAGAACGAATCGGGAAAGAAGATCCGGTACTTGCCCGGCCAACCCGCGCCGAGAACCCTCACCGCAAAGATCATCAGTCCGAGTGAGGCGGCCACTGCGACGGCTTGCATCCGCCATCCGGGATCTGTCAATCGTGGTACGACCACCCGACGGCCGTATCGGCGAACGGCATCAACGGCATTCGTCGCGACCTCGCCCATCAGCGAGAAACTACCAACGCGAACATGCCCAGCGGTGCGCGGCACACGGCGTCAGCGCTCAGGCTGGCGGATTCGACCGAGCGATGGGCGCAATTGCCGAGAGCACTCCGTTGACGAACCGACCGGAGTCGTCGGTGGAGAATCGCTTCGCAAGCTCGACGGCTTCGTCGATGACGACGGCGATGGGCACGTCGGGTCGGTCGAGCAGTTCGTAGGTGCCGATCCGCAAGATGTTGCGGTCGAGCGTCGGCATCCGTTGCAGCGTCCAACCCTTGGCGTGCGCAGCGATCAGATCGTCGATCTGACGGCCCTTGTGTTCCACACCGGCGACGAGTTGCTGGGTCAATTCATCAGGGCGAAGAACCTGGCCGTCGACGACATCGGTCGGTGCCATCGACTTCGACTCTGCTTCGTAGAGCAGGATCAATGCCCGCTCGCGCGCGTCTGAACGTTCGTCTTCGTCGCCGGGCGGGCGGACTCGGCGTGTCACGGTGTCAGACCCGCGTCATGTATTCGCCGGTGCGAGTGTCGACCTTGACCTTGTCACCGGTGTTGATGAAGAGCGGAACCTGGACCACCTTGCCGGTTTCGAGCGTTGCCGGCTTGCGGCCGCCAGTGGAGCGATCACCCTGAAGCCCCGGCTCGGTCTCCGAGATCGTCAGTTCGACCGACGCAGCGATGTCGACCGACACGATTTCACCCTGGTAGATCGCGATCTGGGCCATCATCGACTCGATCATGTAGTCGGCAGCGTCGCCGAGTGCAACGGGGGCAACGGTGATCTGGTCGTACGTTGCGGTGTCCATGAAGATGTAGTCGTTGCCGTCGCGGTAGAGGAATTGCATGTCGGCGCGATCCAGAATCGCTTGCTCGACGCGGATGCCTGCGTTGAACGTGCGCTCGAGCACGTTGCCGCTCTTGAGGTTGCGCAACTTGGTGCGCACAAATGCGCTGCCCTTGCCCGGCTTCACGTGCTGGAACTCGATCACCTGGAACAATCCGGTGTCGAGTTCGAGGGTGATCCCGTTCTTCAGGTCGTTGGTCGTGATGGCAGGCATGGCGAATCCTTGGGCGTGTTTGTGAGCGGCCGACATCCGTTGGTGGTGACGACCACCATGTCTTCGATACGGACTCCGCCGAAGTCCTTACGATAGACGCCAGGCTCCACAGTTACGACGTCCATCGCAGCGAGAGTGTCGTCGTAGCTCTGTGTCAACCAGGGACTCTCATGGATCTGCAGGCCGACACCGTGTCCGGTGCCGTGGTTGAACCAGTCGCCCCAACCCGCATCGGCGATGCTCTTGCGACAGATCAAGTCGATCGCCCGACCGCCGGCCGAGGCTGCGACAGCCGAAACACCGTCCTGCTGCGCTTGGAGAACGACCTGATATACCTCGGCCTGGAGCGGCGTTGGATCGCCAATCGTGAACGTGCGGGTCATGTCGCTGTGATAGCCGTCGACGAGGGCACCGAAGTCGATCACGACGGTCATCCCTTCGATGATGCGGGTGGCATCTGGATGATGATGCGGCATCGCAGCGTTCGCGCCTGCGGCGACAATGGTGTCGAAGCTCGGTCCGTCGGCACCACCCGCTCGCATCGCAGATTCCAACGCATCTCGGAACTCGGCCTCGGTGGGCTCGGACCACAGGAGCGCCAAGGTGGCGGCGAGTGCACCATCGGCAATACCGGCGGCGCTCTCCATCCGGTCGAGCTCTCCGACATCCTTTGCGCGTCGCAACTCTTCGACCGCACCGTTGGTTGGAATCCAGGTTCTCCCGATCGTGGCTGACAGCGAGCGGTGATCGGCATAGCTGATGTGTGCCCCCTCGAAGCCGAGTCGTTCGACGTGGCAGGCCGACAGGGCGTTCGAGAGACGATCGGTCATCAATACCCGTGTCGCGCCGATGGCGACGTCGACTTCGGCCCCCGTCACGGTGAATTGCTCGCGGGCTTGCTCGGCGTAGCGACCATCTGTCACGAGGGTCATCGTCTGGGGGGTGACCAACATCCATCCGCTGGATCCGGTGAAGCCGGACAGCCACCGAATGTTCGTCAGACTGGTCAGAAGTAACGCGTCAATTCCGCGTGGCGCAAGCCCGTCTCGAACACGACCAGCCCGCACGCTGTAGTCAGATTTTCTGAAGCTGGTCACCCCAGCAGCCGGGCCATCGCGTGGACTGCAAGTTCATAGCCATGGATGCCGAAGCCGACGATTGTGCCGGTCGCGACCGGCGACACGACACTGGTGTGCCGCCACGATTCGCGAGCGTTCGGATTGGAAATGTGAAGCTCGATGATCGGTCCGCTGAACGCGGCCAGGGCGTCGTGCAGGCTCCAGGCGTAGTGAGTAAAAGCGCCCGGATTGATCACAATGCCGGACGAGTGGCCACGAGCTGCATGAATCGCATCGACGAGTGCGCCCTCATGGTTGGTCTGGTAGGGATCGATCGAGAAGCCATGAGTCTCTGCGGCGGTTCGAGCGGCTGCGACATAATCGTCAAGTGTTGCGGTGCCATACATATGCGGCTCGCGCTGGCCGAGCAGATTCAGGTTTGGTCCGTGCAGTAAGGACACAACCTTGGAGCCGACGGTCAGCGGAGAGTCGGTGGTCAGCGGGACGGCGGAAGTCAACGGAGTGTCAGCAGACAACGTCAGTCCTTTCCGGGACGGCGTTTGTACTCGGCACGGGGATCGCCCTTGTAACCCGACGGAAGTGTTGCGGCGAGCTCTTCATCAGTTGGCGTGCGCTTCACCCGACCCTCTGGCGGCAGCAGCGCGCTGATTGCCTTCATCAACTTCTTGGTGTCGGCATCCGCGCTCTTGTACTTCATGTCGACGGGCGGCCCGACAGCGATTGAAATGTGCGGTGGATCGGTGAGATTCAAAACATTCGGAAGCCGAGAGTTTCGGGGCCAAACCTTCTCCGTGCCCCACAGGCCGATCGGAATCACGGGGGCGCCGGTCATCGCCGCCAGCTTTGCTGCCCCCCACCGACCCTTGAGAACCGGATCGAAGAACGCGATCCCGCGCGGAATTGTGCCTTCCGGCATGATCGCAACAACATCTCCGCCAGCGAGTGCGTCGGCAGCCGCTTTCAGCGGAACGTCGCTGCCGGTGCCGCGTTCGACTCGAATCCCGCCCATTGCAGAGGCGATCTGTCCAACGATGGGCGCATCGAACACTTCCTTCTTCCCGAGGAAACGAACAGTCCGTCCGCTCTTTGCAATCGCCAAGGCAATCGCCGCCGGGTCGAAGTAGCTGCGGTGATTCCCGCACAAGATCGCCGGACCGCTCGTGGGAATGTTCTCGATTCCGGTGAACTCGAATCGTGCGTAGGGGAAGGCCAACGGGCGAACGAACGACATCGCCACCTTCTGCAATTCGAGACCGACAATCGGCAACTTGGCCACACCGGGCGGAACGTCGAGGTGCAGCACTTTCCAGCGACGCGCTGCCGCCAACATTCGCAAACGCGGATCGGGATTGACCGCAAACGGATGACCGACAGCCGAGAGCAACGGTGCGTCGTAGACGCTGTCGCTATACGCATAGCTCTCGTTCATGTCGATTCCGTGGCGGTCCGCCCACTCCTTGACTGCGGCCAACTTTCCTGCGCTCCAGACGAATGGACCAGCAAGCGTGCCGTCGTAGGTTCCGTCGGTGTTCACGCCGTAGCGAGTGGCGACCACATCATCGAGGCCGAGAAGATCAGCAAAGGGCTTGACGAGATCGTACGGCGTCGTGGTCGCGAGCACGATCGGCCGACCGGCCGCACGGTGTTCGGCGAAGAGGCCCGCTGCGAACGGTTGGACCCGCTCGACGAGTTGCGCAGCAGCAGCACCGGCGGCGCCCTGCATCGCGGCTTGCGAACGCCCCTTCGCAAACGTAACTGCCTGGCGAGCAAGTGCCATGCTCGGCAGGGTCTCGCCAATGGTGTTGAACACGCTGTACATCAGTTTCTCGCCAGGAATGGTCCGATTCACCAACCCGGCTGTGCGCATCGCGGCGCTGAAGACTTCGCCGGAGGCCCCCGACAGCAGGGTGCGGTCGAGGTCGAAGAAAGCCGCTGCCGGTCCGGGTCGCGATGTTGACGTCATGAGCAGATGCTACGTCACCGTCGGATCGCGTCCCCAGAAACTTGATCGAGACGAGCACGACCAACGTTGCAGCCAACGACGAACTCGACAGGGCAAAACGGGAAAGGTCCCGCTTGGGGGAAGCGGGACCTCT
>JANOQU010000160.1:0-5227 GCA_031422355.1 Actinomycetes bacterium | reverse complement strand
GAAACACGTCGTCTTGCCTGCACCGTTTGGCCCGATCAGGCCGAGAATCTCGCCCTCGTTGATGTTGAAATCGACATCGTTGAGGGCGGTCAGGCCGCCGAATTGCATGGTGACATGGTCGACCTCAAGCAATGGCTGGGCCACGGGTGCCTCCTTCCAGATCGGGATCGCCTTCGCTGACATCGATGAACGGTGGGGGATCCGCATCCGGCGATCGGCGGCGGGCCCTCAGCTTTCGAGGCAGCAGACCCTGCGGCCGGAAGATCATCATGATCATCAGCGCCACACCGAAGTAGAAGTACCGGGTCGTGTTCAGGAACCGCAGACGTTCCGGGATGTAACTGACCGCGATTGCACCCAGCACCACGCCAGCCATGTTTCCCGGCCCGCCGAGCACAACGGCGGCGAGGAACAAGATCGACAGCTTCAACTGGAAGTTGTCGGGGTTGATGAACCGAACGTTGGACGCATACAGGGTGCCGGCGAGACCGCCAACACCGGCGCCGATTGCGAACGCCCACAACTTGAACTTGAAGGTCGGGACGCCCATCAGTTCTGCGGCGTCTTCGTCTTCGCGGATGGCCGTCCATGAACGTCCGACGCGACTGTTCTCAAGCCGCTTGAGGAAGAAGTAGACGACGACCACGAACGTCACCGCCAGGTAGTAGAACGCGATGTTGCGCTCCTGGATGGTCCCTGAGAACTTGATCGGACCGAGGTTCGGCGGCGATTTGATGTTGCCGATACCACTGGCAGCACCGAGCCAGTCCGACGATTTCGCAAGCAACCGGATGATCTCGCCGAACCCGAGCGTCACGATGGCCAGGTAGTCCCCGCGGAGACGCAGAGTCGGCGCCCCAAGGAGAACCCCCGCCAACATCGAGATCAGGACCGAGAGCGGAATCGAGAGCAGCCACGGAATTGTTGCGTGCTGCGACGTCAGGATCGCAATCGCGTAGGCGCCGACGGCATAAAAGCCCACATATCCGAGGTCGAGCAGGCCCGCCATACCGACGACGACGTTCAGGCCGAGCGCGACGAGCACGTATGGAACGATCGTCACGGCAAGCAATGAGGTGAAATCGGATTCGGTCGGGATAGGGCCAAGCGGCAGGCTTGGGAACGCGTAGATGAACGCAAGCAGCAGTACTGTTGCGCCGTACCGTGCGGACCTGGGTTGTGCCTGCCAGTTCGCGCTCAGATTGCGCCGTGCTTCTGCGGCTGCCGAGATCCGGCTTCCGAACACCGACTTGGCGGCCGCCGTTGGAGGCGCGGTGTTGGTCGAGAGGTCGCTCATGCCTTGCTCCGTCCGAGAGATTCACCGAGAAGACCACTGGGCCGGAACATCAAGACCAGAACCAGGGTGAGGAACGCTGCGACGGTACCGATGTTCTGATCGGCACCGAACAGGCTGGAACCCCAGACCTCGATCAGGCCGAGCAGCACTCCACCGAGCAGAGCGCCCTTGACGTTGCCGATGCCGCCCAGCACCGCAGCGGTGAAGGCCTTCACGCCGATCGAGAACCCGACGTCGTAGCGGGCATATGGGGTATGCAGTTCGTACAGGAAAGCGGCACCACCGGCCATCACACCGCCGACGAGGAAGGTGATCAGGATGATCCGGTCCACGTTCACACCCATCAGTTTGGCGGTTTCGGCATCTTGGGCGACGGCCCGGATCCCCCTCCCAACGCGGCTCTTACCGACGAACAGAACCAGGATCACGGCCATCAAGGCCGCACCTGCGATCACGATGATGTTGGAGTCATAGACGTCTGCCCCGAACAACTGAAACAACTGTTCGCGCTTGAAGAACTTGGTCAGGCCGTATTCCTTGCGCTGTTGATTCTCGATGAACGGGAAACCCCATTCACCCACCGCCTCGGAGATCGCGAAACTGGCCCCGATCGCCGAGATCAGAAACACCAACCGGGGCGCATTGCGTTTGCGCAGCGGTCGATATGCAACCCGCTCGACGATGACCGCCGATGCGCCGCCGATCACGACCGAGACGATCAGGCAGACGGCGAACACCCCAACGAGCGCACCGCCGGTGCGCAGCGGATCGCCGCCGTCGTTCAGGCCGAGTATCTCGACCGCGAGAAATGATCCGAAAGCCGAGAGCATAAAGACCTCGGAGTTGGCGAAGTTGATCAGTCGCAGCACGCCGTACACCAGCGTGTACCCGAGCGCGACCAACGCATAGATCGATCCGAGCACGACCCCGTTGATGGTCGATGGCCAGAACTGTGAGACGAAGTCGTCGAATGTCAAAGGTTCCCCCGAAAGAACAGACGATGGTGAATACGGTTGGATTGCGAGAATGACAAAGGGTCGGGGCAGCTGCCCCGACCCTTCGTCATTTCGTCATTCGTCAATCAATGTGATCGACCATGTTGATCAGGGAACCAGGCCCTTGGACACCAATGCGCCGCCTTCGACCACCGTGTAGAACACGGCGGAACCTTCCGGCTCGCCAGTGGCGTCGAACTTGATCTGCTTGGTGATACCCGGTGCGTCGTATGCCGACACGAATGCCGCCAACTTCTCACGGGTCGTGTTGCCAGCCTTGATGCCGGCCAGGAACACCGATGCCGAGTCGTAGGCCTCTGGCGAATACAACGCCGGTGGCGTACCGAACTTGGCCATGAACTTCTCGGCGAACGCCGGGTTCACGTCTGGCGGTGCACCCGTTGCGGTGAGGTAGGCGCCTTCGGTTGCTTCGCCGCCATTGTCGACGAAACCAATGTCGAGCGCACCGTCACCGGATACGAACGTGGCTTCGACGCCTGCGTCACGCAATTGCTGGACCATCTTGGCAGCTTCGGAGTAGTAGCCCGAGTAGAACACGGTGTCGACTCCTGCATCCTTCATCGCCGTCACGGCGGCCGAGTAGTCGGCAGCCTTCGGATCGATGGTGGCATCGGCGACGTCGAGGTCGCCGAGACCGGCGCGGACGGCGTCGGCAAGGCCCTTGCCGTAGTCAGAGGCATCGTCGATGACACCGACCTTGGTGCCCTTGATTGTGCCGGTGATCAACTGAACCACGCCCGGTGCCTGGAGGTCGTCGTTGGCGAGGATCCGGTGGAACATCTTCCACCCGTTCTGCGACAGCAACGCGTTCGTGGCACCTGGCGTGATCATCGGCAGGCCAGCGGTTTCGAACGTCGGCATGGTTGCCTTCGTCTCACCGGAGAAGCCTGGTCCGATCAGACCAATGATGGAGGTGTCGTTGGCAATGGTGGTCGCCAACGGTGTTGCCTGGGCCGGGTCGCCCTGTGAGTCGTACTTCGTGTCGAACGTGACCTTGCAGTCCGGGTTCGCTGCGTTGTACTCGTCAATTGCGATCGAGGCGCCGTTGATCATGTTGGTACCGAGGGCACCATTGTCGCCCGAAAGGGCTCCCATGAACGCAAGGGTGACTCCACCGTCGCAACCGCCTTCTGCGGCCTTCTTCTCGTCACTGCCGCACGAAGCGACGACGAGGGTCAGGCCAAGGGTTGCCGCCGCGAGGCGACTCATTCTTGATTTCTGCATGTGTTGGGTTCTCCCCCTGGAGATGTCGGCACGGCGGTTGCCGCGTCGAACTGTTTCGAGGACGCAACCATAGCAACACCTGCCGTTCACCGGCGGTAATGCTCTGTCGGAGGATGCCGACCGTGCAATCCGCCTGCGACCCCTGGCCGCGGGTACGGTCCGCTCCATGAGCGACACCACGACCGCGCGCCCGCGTCCGATCCGGACCCGCATCACCGAGATGTTGGG
The DNA here is from genome assembly GCA_031422355.1 of Actinomycetes bacterium. Taxonomy (GTDB): domain Bacteria; phylum Actinomycetota; class Acidimicrobiia; order Acidimicrobiales; family Ilumatobacteraceae; genus WLMZ01. The sequence goes on along the minus strand of JANOQU010000160.1, from coordinate 1,462 downwards.
TATCGACTACCCCATTGTCCAAGCCCCGATGGGATGGATCGCCCGCTCGCAACTTGCCTCAGCCGTCTCGAATGCGGGCGGACTGGGCATCATCGAGACGTCGTCGGGTGAACTCGACAACGTCCGGCGGGAGATTTCGATGATGCGAGACCTCACCGACAAGCCGTTCGGCGTCAACATCGCCCAACTGTTCGTTCGCGATCCGTCGATCGTGCAATTCGTCGTCGACCAGGGCGTCACGTTCGTGACGACATCCGCTGGCGACCCGACCAAGTACACGGCCCAACTCAAAGATGCTGGCCTGACGGTGTTCCACGTCGTGCCGACTCTTGCCGCAGCGCTCAAGGCCATCAATGCCGGCGTCGATGGCCTTGTTGTCGAAGGCGGCGAAGGTGGCGGCTTCAAGAATCCGCGCGATGTTGCGACCATGGTTTTGATTCCGCTCATTGCGTCACGCGTCGACGTGCCGATCATCGCAGCAGGCGGTATCTGCGACGGCCGCTCGATGGCGGCAACGTTCGCACTCGGTGCTCAAGGCGTGCAGATGGGCACTCGGATGGTGTCGGCCGCAGAGTCGCCGATCCACGACAACTGGAAGCAGGCCATCGTCGACGCCGCAGAGACCGACACCGTGTTTCTCAATCGGTTCTCCCGGCCTGGTCTACGCGCCCTTCGCACCGAGCGCACGACCCGGCTCGAACATCTCGATCATGTCGACATGGGCGAATTCGGGACGGCGATGGACCTGTACTTCGGGGGTGACATGGAGGCGTCTCTCGCACTGAGCGGCCAAGTCGCCGGTCGGATCGATTCCGTCCGGCCTGTGATCGACATCCTCCACGACACGATGCGAGAGTTTCGCGACGCAGCCGGCGACTTCGCCCAATACGCCTGACGGCCACCTCGCGCACTGCCGAGGGTGGTTGCCGCCGGCGAGAGCATTGGGGTAAGGTTCTCTTGATCCGCGGGTGGAGACCCTGTGTTGGACGCGTGCGTCCGCAGTTTTCCGGAGGTCCCCCGAATGAACGTTTCACCATCATGAAAATGGACAACGTCAAAAAGATCCTGATCTACCTGTCGCTGGCCTTCGTCCTCGTCTCGGTCTGGCGCGACCCGACGGCGAGCGCTGATGCCGCGGGCGCCTTCTTGTCCACTGTCGGTTCGTTCTTTTCAGCCGTGATCGACAAGAGCTCTGCGTTCCTCAAAGGACTCGCAGATTGAGTTTCGCCAGCACCACGTCGGCACCGCTCCATACGCGAATCCGTACGTTCCTCGCGCCGCCAGCAGATTCGATTCAGAGTTACCTGATCACGAATGAGCAGGTCCTCCACATCGATGCTCCGGCACTGAACGCCTTCGTCGTCGATGAGTTGCCGACGATCGCAATCACCGTGATCATCGGCGTCGTTGCGATTGGTTGGGGAGCCAGCACTGGGAACTTGCTCATTGCCGGGTTGGCGAT
>JANOQU010000159.1:0-5851 GCA_031422355.1 Actinomycetes bacterium | reverse complement strand
ATCGCCCCACAGAGCATCGAGGACGGGTTCGGCGAACTCTGGACGGCAAAACAGAAGGTCGGGCAGCCACGCGTCGCGGCCGTTGTAGATCAGGGGCGACCCGTCAACTCTGCTGACGTGCATGCCGGTTGCCTCGGCAACGGCCGCCGGGGCAGCGGAGTCCCACTGATACATCCCGCCATCGTGGATGTAGATGTCTGCTTCGCCGACGACCACAGCCATTGCCTTGGCGCCCGCTGACCCGAGGCGCACTGCTTCGCAGCCGAGTTCGTTGGCGACGATCACCGCCGCATACGGAGCCCGGTTGCGGCTCGTCACGAGGCGGGGCTTGTCGAATCGGCGGTCTGGCATCGCCGGAGCCGGCTCGGTCGCGAACACGAGATCCATCGCGGGAAGGCTGACGGCCGCAGCAGTGAGGTGGCCCGTCTCCCAGAGAGCGACGTGAACGGCCCAGTCATGTCGGCCACGCTCGCCGTACTCGTTTGTGCCATCGAGCGGATCGACGATCCAGACTCGATCCGACCTGAGTCGTCGGGAATCGTCGGCGCCTTCTTCGGACAGCACGGCGTCGTTCGGACGCACGTCGGCGAACTGCTGCATCAGATATCGGTGCGCGGCCAAATCGCCGGCATCCATGACTTGCCACGACGCTGAACCCTTGGCGAACATCTGATCGCGTAAGTCGACCAGCAGGTGGCCCGCTTCGACCGCAAGTCGAGTCGCCAACTCGGCGTCTGTCTCGATCGCAGATCGCTGAGCGTCGAACGTTTCCGTCATTCGCGACTCTGTTCCATCAGTCGCTGCTCCATCAGAAGCAGGCGGCTCGGAACGGACATCGGACCATTCTCGCATCGGGTTCGACCACTCCGACGTGCCCGACCGAAATTCATTGGGACGTAGGCTGCGCATGTGAACTGGCGATCGGGAGCATTGTTCGTCGGGCTGGCGCTCGCAAGTTTGGCTTGCTCGGCGGATCGTCAGGCGCCAGATCGGGCGAGCTCGCAAACCACCGATGCGGCGACGACCGTGGCTCCTGCCGGGCCCACCGACGTTCCCGCCTCTTCGGCAGGGCCGACATCACTGGTCACCGGTGTGTCATCAACGGTCGCGTCGAGTGCCGGTTTTGGACTTGGTCCGCTCGGTTTCGGTGACATCGGCTTCGGCACGGCACCTGATGTGGTGATCGAGGCCGTGTCCGGAGCACTCGGACCGGTCGTCGACGACAGCAGCGTTGCGTTCCCGGAAATGATTGGCGAATCGTTCCTCAGTTCGCTGACTGGCCAAGCCTTCGATGCTCCGTTCGGGCGACGTGTGTGCTGGACCGGCGTCTGCGCGTTCTTCGGCGGAACCGAACCGGAGCCGCTCGCGTTCGTTGGTTGGAGCGTGGTCGCCGCGCCGCTCGTCACCCTGACAACCACTGCCGGAATCACGATTGGGAGTCGCTGGAGCGATCACTTCGGCGCCATGACGGTGTCGCCGGGGGGATGCCCGTTGCGCGGTTCGGGCACGACCATCGACGGAATCGATTTGGTCGTTCAGGGAGGCGAGTTCGCGACGGTGGACGAGTCCGGTGAGTACGTCGAGTTGTTGCCGGATCCGACCTTGGTCACCGTGGTCGGACTCAGCGCAGGCAGCCAGATCACCGCGATCGAGGAGCCGTGCTGACGGGCACCCGTCTCAGCGAGCGAGCGGCTTGTACTTGATCCGGTGCGGCTGATCGGCGGCCGAGCCCAGTTCCTTGCGGCGCCACGCTTCGTACTCGCTGAAGTTGCCCTCGAACCAGCGGACTTGGCTATCGCCCTCGAAGGCAAGCACGTGGGTCGCGATCCGGTCGAGGAACCATCGATCGTGGCTGATGACTACCGCGCAGCCGGGGAACGCCTCGAGTGAATTTTCCAGGGCACGGAGGGTGTCGACGTCGAGGTCGTTCGTTGGTTCGTCGAGCAGCAGCACATTGCCGCCGGTCTTGAGCAACTTGGCCAGGTGTAGTCGATTGCGTTCGCCACCCGACAAGTCGCCGACCCGCTTCTGTTGATCGCTGCCTTTGAAGTTGAAACTGGCGACATATGCCCGCCCGTTGATCTCGCGGTTGCCGACCCGCATGTGTTCGATCCCGCCCGTGATCTCCTCGTAGACGGTCGCGTCGTTGTCGAGGCTGTCGCGGCTCTGGTCGACGTAGGCCAACTCGACGGTATCGCCGATGACGACCTGCCCGGCGTCAGGCGATTCCTGGCCGGTGAGCATCTTGAACAGCGTGGTCTTACCGGCACCGTTCGGACCGATGATGCCGACAATGCCGGCCTTGGGAAGTGAGAACGAAAGGTCTTCCACGAGCAACCGATCGCCGAATGCCTTGGCGAGATGGCTGACTTCGATCACCGTGTCGCCCAGCCGTTTGCCGGCGGGGATCATGATTTCCAACTTGTCAGGACCGCGCTCTGCGGCTTCTGCCTCGGCTGCCAACTTGTCATATGCGGACAGCCGCGCCTTGCCTTTGGACTGACGCGCCTTGGGTGACATCCGCACCCATTCCAACTCTCGTTCCAGCGATCGACGCCGGTTCTCGTTGCTCTTCTCCTCGCGAGCGAGGCGTTCCTGCTTCTGCTCCAGCCAGCTCGAATAGTTGCCCTCGAAGGGAATGCCCCGTCCGCGGTCGAGTTCGAGGATCCACTTGGCGACGTTGTCGAGGAAGTACCGATCGTGGGTGATCGCAACCACAGTGCCGCTGTAGTCCTTCAGGAACCGTTCGAGCCATTCGACACTCTCTGCGTCGAGGTGGTTGGTTGGTTCGTCCAACAACAGCAGATCGGGGTGGCTCAATAGCAGCCGACACAGTGCGACCCGGCGTCGCTCACCTCCGCTGAGGGTGCTGACATCGGCGTCGTTCGGAGGACACCGCAGCGCGTCCATCGCGATCTCGACGTTGCGCTCCAGGCTCCATGCGTCAGTGGCAGCGATCTTGTCCTCGAGGTCTGCCTGGAGCGCCCCGATCTTTTCGTAATCGGCGTCCGGGTCGGCCCACATCGCCATGACCTCGTTGTAGCGGTCGAGGACGCCGTTGACCTCGGCGACACCGTCCATCACGTTGCCGAGGACGTCCTTGTCCGGGTCGAGTTGTGGCTCCTGGGCGAGGTAGCCAACACTGAAGCCAGGGGTCAGTCGAGCCTCTCCGCTGAAGCCGTCGTCGAGACCCGCCATGATCCGCAACAGGCTGGATTTGCCGGCACCGTTGGACCCGAGAACGCCGATCTTCGCGCCTGGATAGAACGACAGCGAGATGTTCTCGAGCACCGTCTTGTCCGGCGGATAGTGACGGGCAAGCTTGTAACAGGTGTAGATGAATTCGTGGGCCATGAGAAGTTCCAGGTTACAGCTGGACCCAGAGCCGGTGGTTGGTCCGAGTCTGAACAGTGACCGTGCGCAAAGTTGCTACCGTGATCTATGGCTTTCAACTCGCCGCCCGCGAACTTCTCGCCGAACTACGACACTCCACTCGCCCCGACGGCTTCTTCAGCGTCCTCTGGTGCCTTCGTGGTCCCCGGTCTGTGCGCTGCCGCGGGTGGTGTGCTCGGGCTGATCTCGTGGTTTACCGACGACGGCCGGCAAGCAGGCCTTGAAAAGGCGTCGATCATCATCGCCGCAGCAGCCGCGGTGCTTGGTGGCTTCCTGGCCCTCAGCAAGAAGCTGATCGGGGTGGCTCTCGGCGTCGGCGGCGCGGTGTTCTTCACCAATTTCGCCATTTCGCTCGTCGGTCAACAACTCGATTTCGACGACGCACTCGACACCACCAGCGCCAAACTGCTCCTCGCATCAGGCATCGTCGGTCTGTTGGCAGCGTTCACAGGGCTTCCGGTGCTGAAGGGTAAGGCCAATGCCGGCATCGCGACGATCGTGGCGATCCTCGCATTCGTGCCTACCGCTGCGGTCGGTGCGCTGATCCATATCGACGACAGCAGGGAAACAGTTCAGGTCGCGATCGTGCTGGGATACGCCGTCGTCGGTCTCGTGATGTTGATCGGAGCGCTGCGCGGACGATTCGGTGTACTGACTGCGACCGCTGCATCGCTGGCGCATCTGCCGCTGTGGATCGACATCGTCAAACAGGTCGATGACCGCAAGGTGGCGGCGATCGCCGGGGCTGTTGCATTTGGTGCCATCGCTACTCTCGGTCTCGTTGCGTTGGCAGCGAGTAGCGCTGAAGAAACCTCGCCCGGTTCAGCGCAACCGGGCGGGTCGACCCCGGGCTGGACGGGTCAGCCGTGGATGACGACCCCGGTCCCCGGCCAGTCCACGTTCGGTCAAGCCACCTTCGGCCATGCCCCGCCCGGCCAGGCCCAGTTCGGCCAGGCCCAGTTCGGCCAGCCCCAATCCGGCCAGCCCCAGCCCCAGCCGGACCAGTTCGGTCAGGCACAGCCGACGCAGGCCCAGTCGAGTCGGGCGCCGCAGACGCAGATCCAGTTCGGCCAGCCGGCCGCGACTGCGGCGACATCGACATCGGGGCAATGGGCGCCGGATCCGTATGGACGATTCCAGGCTCGCTACTGGAACGGAACCCAATGGACCGAGCACGTATCGTCGAACGGAACCAACGCCATCGATCCCATCTGACGGATCGTTGTGTGAAGATCTTGCGCCGCTCGGAGGTGAGCACGCAGTGAAGGTGCTGAAACGTTGTACCGTGCGTTGATGGCCTTCAACATGCCGCCGGTGCGGGTTCCCCGGGTGCGAGTTCCCCGTGTCCCGCGAATTCCTGGGATGGGCCGCGTTCCGATGCGCCTCCCGCGTGGAGTCAAGAAGCCGGGCATCGAAATCGCGGCCGGCATTCTGGCCGTGGCATCGGGCTCGCTTGCCGCGGTGCCGTTCGTCAAGAACTTCGACCTCGCCGACACCAACGCCAAGATCTCATTCATCATCTCGATCACCGCCGCGGTCGTTGGAGGCGTCCTCACCATCGTGCGGATCGCTATCGGGCCGCCGTTGGCAGCGGGAGGTGTCGCCTGGTTTGTAGGTGCAGGCATCCCGTTGGCGGTCAGCCGAATCGATTTTCCCGCAGCCTTCACGACGGCCGACTCGAAGTTCGTGCTCGCGGCTGCAGGGACAGGTCTTGTCGCGTTCGGCGTGTGCGCATCGCTGTTCCTTGGAAAGGCAACCTCGTCGCTTGGTGGTGTGATTGCCGTACTGGCGCTGGTTTCGGTCGGTTGTACGGCTGCCATCATCCACGTCGAGGACAATCACGGTTGGTCGGCCGTCGGCGTCCTCGGTGGCGGATTCGTCGTTGCGATCATGATCATCATCGGCGGCCTCAAGGGCCGTTGGGGCGCGATCGCCGCGCTCGTCTCCGCCGGCGTTCAGGTGCCGGGTTGGCTCGACCTTGCCATCGACAACGACGACCGTCGGGCAGCGTCCATCGCCGGGCTTGTCGCGGTGATCGGGATCGTGATCCTGGCGACGATTGCCATCGTGTTGGCCGCCACGACGTCGGCTGACGTGGGCTATGGCAAAGGGCCCCAGCATGCCGTTGTCTCATCGGTCGTGAACCCAATGGTCCAGCCCCATGCGATTCCCGTCGGGGGCCTGCAGCCACGAGTCGGCGCCGCACTCCTCCCCGTCAACGTCGCCGCCGTTGCTTCGGCGGCGGGGCCGCCCCCGCCGGGTCACAGCGGGGCAGAAATGGGCGTCGACGCCGGTGCCGTTGCGACCATTGCCGAAGTCCGTCCGCAATGGGCGACGGACCCGTACTCGCGCTATCAGGTCCGTTATTTCGACGGAACACGCTGGACCGAACACGTTTCGACAAATGGCGTGACAGCGCTCGATCCGGTGAGTTGATCCACGAACCAGTGGTGCCGCC
>JANOQU010000158.1:0-2974 GCA_031422355.1 Actinomycetes bacterium | reverse complement strand
GGCCGAGCAGTTCCCGGCGCTCTACGGCACTGATTTCGCACCCCTTGCCGGCGGGGTCTACGCCGCGTACCCGGAGCGGATCGAATCCATCCCGGGATGTGGCACACCGGAGACCACGTACCTCGACGTGCAGGGCAACGCGTTCTACTGCGGCGGCATCGATCCCTCCACTGGTCAACTCGTGTTCGACTACATGGCCTACGACGATTTCCAATTGATCCCGGATCAGGTCGAGGCAAACGGTCAGGTCGCCGTCGGAGTGATTTTTGCTCACGAGTTCGGCCATGCCATCCAAGCCAGAGTGGACAAGATCACCAACGACGCAACAGTCTTTGGCGAGCAGCAGGCCGACTGTTTCGCAGGCTCGTGGTCTGCTCACGTGCAGCGCGGCGAGTCTGCAACGCTTGTCTTCGGCGACGACGAGGTTCGCGCCGGCCTGACTGCCATGATCGAAATCGCCGATCCGCTGATCATCACCGATGAGAACGGTCAACCGATCAGCATCGATGTGCTCCAAGACGGAGCGCACGGCACTGCCTTCGACAGGGTGGGCGCGTTCGAGCACGGCTTCCTCGGCGGCGCAGCGGCCTGTAAGGAATTGGAGGAAGCGCCGCTGCCGCTGCTGAACATCAAGTTCGATACCACCGACACCTCCGACATCGAGCGCGGCGGTAACACGCCCTACGACGGCGACGAGACCACAGATCCGGTCATCCCCACGTTGCAGACATTGCTGGTTGATGATTTGACTCGGTTCTGGACGGGCGCCGTGGACGGCTTCGTGGCACCGACCGTGGTCGCATACGAGCACGATGGTCCGTATCCCGAGTGTGGCGACGTCGACGAGTCTGCATTCCCGTTCGGGGCTTTCTATTGTCCGTCGACGAACGAAATTCTGTACGACGACGGATTCGCCAGGGCACTGTTTCGTACATACGGTGACTTCTCCGTTGGCTACATCGTCAGCAACGCATGGAGTGACGCCGCTCAAACTGCGATCGGAAGCAGTCTGACGGGCGAGCAGCGAGTTCTGATCAACGAATGCCTGACCGGTGCCTGGACCCAGGACATCATTCCCAACGACAGCGGTACTCAGCCGTTCGTGATCTCACCTGGCGATCTCGACGAGGCGGTCCAGACCGCGCTGATCCTCGGTACCGAGGACATCAGCGACAATCAGATGGGCAGTGCGTTCGAGAAGATCGAGTTCTTCCGCGCCGGCGTTCTCGGTGGCGTCGCGGAGTGCAACAGTCGCATCACCGGCTGATCGATTTTTGCGGAGTATCAGAGCACGATCTCGCGGATCAGGTCGGCGAGTTCGACCGGGCGATCACCCTGGATGCTGTGACCGGCACCGTCGATTACCTCGACCCGGATGCTTGGTTGACGGCGCCTTGACTCCGCGACATCGTCATCGTCGACCACTGGCGACAATGACCCTCTGAACAGCGTGACCGGGCAGGCCAGTTCACTGAAGTGGTCCCACAGCGGGGAGTAGGCAACCAGCTCGGTGGGCGCGGCCGGCGTCTCGGCCGCGGCGACAGCAGTGTCGTCATCGCGGGTACGGGCATGGTTACGGCGGTCGTAGTTCCATTCCCAATCGCCCGCTGGCGTCTGGTGGGCATTGTGGAGAATGCCACGCCGCAACGACGACTCGCTGCGAGTCGGGTTGTGCTCCATCGTTCGGGCCAGCAGGTCATCAAAGCTGGCGAACGACTGCGGACCGTTGACAAAGTCTGTGACGGCCTTGGCCTTGAGTTGGTTCACCCCTGGCGTGATATCGACGAGCATCAGATGACGCACGAGGTCGGGATGGCGGTTGGCGAGTTCAAGGCTGGTGAGTCCGCCGAGCGACATCCCCACCACCGCCACGGCATTCGGCGCCAACTCTCGAACAACGACGGCGACGTCGTCAGCGAGGTTCATTGGCGTATAGGCACCATCCGCGCGCCAGTCGGAATGACCATGGCCCGGCAGATCGATGGCCAGAATTGCGACGCCGAGCACCAGTGCGACGGTGTCCCATGTATGGGCATTCTGAGCGCCGCCGTGGACAAACACCAACTGCGGTTCGCCGTGTCCCCAAACGAGCGCGCTGACGGCTCGGCCGGGATCCGACTCCAACGCGACCTCCACCCGACGTACGACGGGCGGGTCCCCTTCGGCAAGTCCGAACTCGCTGACGTTCTCGTGGAACAGCCCGAATTCGTCATACGGCAGGATCTCGGCAGCGCTCATGATCCATGGTGACACGTGCCCCGCGCTGGTCAGCGATTGGCGTGAATGAACCCGCTATGCACCCTGGCTGATCGTCGTTGGGGCCGCAGTCGCAGGAACCGACGTGACCGGCGGGGTCGTGACCGGGACTGCCGTTGTCGGGGGCGACGTGGGTGGAGTCGTCTGCGCCGGCGTGGTTTGCGTTGGCGCGGTCTGAGGCGTGGTCGCAGGGACCGTCACCGCTGGCTTGTTCGTCGTGGTGGTGGCCTTGGGCGTGGTGGTCGTGGCCTTCGGAATCGAGGTCGTGGTTGTTGCGGCATTCGGATCGGGGTAATTGAAGATCGGCGTGCTCTCGCGCTTGGTGTAACCCTCGGGCTCCTTGCCGTCCTGGCCCCAGACGTACACGACGTCTCTGAGGTGGACGTAGGACTGGAACGTGTCCGAGATGGTCTGATGCATGCGGATGCACCCATGCGACGCTGGCTCGAGCGGGACGGTCTTGGCGCCGTGCATCGCGATGCCGTAGTTGAAATAGATCGGGTTGAACATTCGGCCGAGGGCGCCGACGCGGTCACCGGTGACCTGACGCTGGAACCTGAACACCCCACCCGGGGTGTAGGAGACTCCGCAGACGTCCTGCTTCTGTGGAGGGTCGAGCTTGTTGCCGTTGGCGTCGGTGTCGAGTGTGACCGTCTCGCACCATGAGTTCTCCGGCGTCCGTTCCGGCGTCATTGCGGTGCCACTCGAGATGTGGATG
>JANOQU010000157.1:0-2634 GCA_031422355.1 Actinomycetes bacterium | reverse complement strand
CGGCCTCATGGTTTCCGTGATCGGCCTCCGGGACAAGGTCAAGTCGTTGTTCGGCAAGAAGTCGACGGTGTGCGCAGTCGTCATCACCTTCGCCGACTGAAACCCCGAATCCCTCTCAATCTGACGGTACGTCAGAAACGGCTCACTCCGACTAGCGTCGCCTCGGTGAGGATCATCGTGACAGGGGCAGGTCAGCCGGTCGGTGCTGCCGCAGTCGAAGGATTGCGACGAAATGGAGCTTCGGTCGTCGGGATCGACACGTCGTTCGTCACCGATCGCGACCTCGCCCATATTGGAGCACAGGTGAATGATGCTGTGTCATCCCTCGGCGGCCTTGACGCACTCGTCATCTCCGGTTGGGATCCCGCGTTGCTCGCCCCGGTTGCCTTCGAAGACGTCGATGACGCCATGTTCGAAGCGATGTGGGAGGGTGGAATGAAGTCGATGGTGTGGACCCTTCAGACCGCCATCCCGCACCTGCAACGCAGCGGTGGCAATGTCGTCGTCATCGTCGCAACCAGCGCAATGAGTGGTGCTGCCAACTTCGCCGTTGCGTCCGCAACATTCGAAGCGCAACGAATTCTGATGAAGGCTGCTGCACGCCAACTCGGACCAGAACACATTCGAGTCAACGCGATCGCAGTTGGTCCCGAACTGATCTTCACCGATGCCACCGCAGCCGATGTCCACTACCTTGCACCAAACGCAATTGCTGGCGAACAGTCAGCCGATGATGTGGTCGGTGTCATCGAGTTCCTGATCGGTCAATCCGGCCGACATCTCAGCGGTCAAACGATCACCATCGACGGCGGGCGGTGGTTCGCACCATGAGCGTGAACCCCGCGATCGATCACGCCAACCGACTGTCGGGCCGGACGGCAATCGTGACTGGCGCCGGACAGGGGGTCGGCTTCGGGATCGCCAAGCGTCTCGCTGCCGAGGGCGCTCACGTCGTCATCGCCGCCCGCCGCTCACTCACTGGCGAACCAGCTGCCGAGGCGATTCGCGCCAGTGGCGGCAGTGCCGCATGCATCGTCACCGACGTGACAGATCGTGACCAGGTGCAGAACTGCGTCGATGAGACGGTCGAACGCTTTGGCGGCCTCGACATCATGATCCACAATGCAATCGGCGGGGCCGCAAGCGTGCACGACCTTCGATCCGTCGATGTCTCGACGTGGCACCGGTTGTCGAGAACGGCAGTATGGGGCAGCTTCTACTGCGCGCAGATTGCCTCGCCTCACCTCCGGGCATCCGGTGATCGGGGACGACTCATTCTGATCACCTCGCCCAGCGGAATCGAAGGCAGTCACACCCTGCCCCTCTACTCGCCGGTGAAGGCGGCCCAGCGGGCGCTCGCCAAGAGCCTTGCGAGGGAGTGGGGCCGCTACGGCATCACCGTCAACTGCATCGGTCCAGTCGCCGAGACACCCGCCCTCACGGCCGCGTTCGAATCGAATCCTCAGCTTCGGGGTCGGCTCGCCACCCGGACCCCACTCGGTCGGATCGGCGACGCCGAGACCGACATTGGCGCAGCGGCCGCCTTTCTTGCCAGCGACGACGCTGCCTACATCACCGGCCAGACGCTTATCGTCGACGGCGGCCACTTTATGGGGTTGTGATGGTTCCTCCGGCGCCCCTTGCGGTTGGATCGGTGTCGCTGCGGCTCTATCCGCACGACCTCGCTCCAGACGATCAAGTCAGCGAACTTCGAGCCCAGGCAATGCTCGCTGTTGCGGCTGGCTACGACGGCGTGATGGTCAGTGAACACCACGCCGATTTCCCCGGCTATTTGCCGAACCCGACTCAGGTCGCGCAACTCCTACTCGCCGTGATGCCAACCGGTTGGGCGGCACCGTGTCCCCTGCTGTTGCCGATGCAGCCGTACGCACTGATTGCCGAGCAACTGGCATGGCTCGCAGCGGCCTATCCAGGCAGAGTCGGCGCGGGGTTTGCTGCGGGCGCTCTACCAGTCGATTTCGAATTGGCCGAGGTGCCCTTCGGCGAGATCAACGACCGATTCAAGGCGGCACTGCCGCGTATCGTCGCTGCACTTCGCGGGGCCGACGAATCACCGCTCGGTGCCGACCGGGCGATTCGACGATGCGCCGAGCATCCGATTCCAATGGTCATCGCAGCCCAGAGCGGGCCTGCCGTCCGCCGAGCCGCATCCTTGAACGCTGGGGTGCTGTACGACTCGCTCCAGCCGAACACCGTGTCTCGACGACTGTCCGAGAGCTACGACGACGCAGGGGGAATCGGCGCGAAGATTCTGATCCGACGGGTATGGATCGGCCAACCGCCTGTGGCCGAGATGAACGCCCAGATGGCTCACTATCGAAGCTACGCGCCGGCTCAGGCGATCCTGAACTGGGGCAACGACGAGCAACTGATCCACGCCGAGGACGGGCTGCAAGCAGCAGAAGAGCTGGCACGGACGCTCCGGGAATCCAATTGCAACGCCGTCAATGTCCGAGTCCACCTGAAGGGGTTGGCGCCAACGCAAGTCCGCGAGCAACTGGAACGTCACGCGACGGAATTCCTGCCACGTCTCCGCGAGTTGTTGCCCAGCTGAGACGACACGGAGCAGCCGACAATCCGGGTCGGTACCCTCGACCCCCGTGTCAGATGATC
>JANOQU010000156.1:0-2521 GCA_031422355.1 Actinomycetes bacterium | reverse complement strand
TGCCCGCCGAGAATATTCGTCAGTTCGTTGTTGACGATCTTGACGACTTGTTGACTCGGGTCCAACGCCTCGGACAGCTTCGCCCCGATCGCGGCCTCGCGAATCCGGCCGACAACGGTGCGGGCGACGGCCACGTTGACGTCGGCCTCCAGCAGGGCGGTGCGAATCTCGCGGAGTACCTCATCGACATCGTTGTCGGTCAGGCGACCTTTGCCGCGAAGTCGTTTGAAAATGCCGTCAAAACGGTCTGACAGTGTGTCGAACATGCGCACTCAGGCTAGCGGCGAGACACCAGCCAGCCAGCGGTGCGTTCTCAACGGAAGAGCGCTTCGATGAATTCCGTGGGGTCGAACTCGACGAGGTCGTTGATCGTTTCGCCGAGCCCGACCAGCTTGACGGGCAAGCCCAATTCGGTCTCGATTGCGAACACGATGCCACCCTTGGCAGAGCCATCGAGCTTGGTCAACACAACGCCAGTGACGTCGGTGGTACTACCGAACTCGCGTGCCTGGGCCAGACCGTTCTGGCCGGTTGTTGCATCGATGACGAGCAGGGTCTCGGTCACCCGTCCCTTGCCCTTGTCCGCGACTCGTCGGACCTTGCGAAGCTCTTCCATCAGATTGGTCTTGTTGTGCAGGCGACCAGCGGTGTCGGCGAGGACGAGGTCGATGCCGCGGGCACTGGCCCGCTCGATGCCATCGAAGATCACCGAACTGGGATCTCCACCTTCGCTGCCGCGGACCAACTCGGCTCCGGACCGCTCAGCCCACATGCCCAGCTGTTCTGCGGCTGCGGCCCGGAACGTATCTCCTGCGGCCATCAGGACCGTTCGTCCGAGCTGGCTCTGGGCCGCGCCGACCTTGCCGATGGTCGTCGTCTTGCCAACGCCGTTGACGCCGACGAACAGCCAGACATTGGGCTCGTCAGGCTCTCCTGGCTCGAAGAGAAGTGTTCGGTCCGCGGTGACCAGGCGGCTGATCATCTCGCCTTGAAGTGCGTCGAGCAGGCCGGCCGGATCGACGATTTCTTTGGACTTGACCCTGGCCCGAAGCCCGCCGAGCAGTTCGTCGGTCACCCGAACCCCAACGTCGGCGCGCAGCAACGCTTCTTCGAGTTCGTCCCATGTGTCGGCGTCGATACCGCTCCGGCCCCGAATGCCGGAGAACGCGCCAGCCAACGCTGCACGCGATTTGGCCATCCGGTCACGGAATCGTGGACGCTCTGCAAGCTCGAAGGGTTCATCGATCACCAATTCGTCGGTGCCGATTGTCGTCGCAACGATCTCGTCGGAGCCGACTGCGGTCTCCTGCGGGAGCGCGGGACGACGCGTTGGCTGGGCGATCGCGCCAGATCGTCGGCGGTTGATCAGCACCACGCCGCTGCCGAATGCAATCACGACGACTGCGAGTACGAGATAGATCCAGGTCACCCCGAAACGCTACCCGTCAGCGACCAGCGACCGTCTGGGGGCCGTCGCTGAGCCGTTGGGCGAGCCACGCCAGCGGGATCGACATCGCCATCACCACCGTTGCCATGACGTTGGTGACTGGGACACCCTTGTTCCGGGTGAAACTGGTGAGAATCCATTGCGGCAACGTTTCGACAGCCGGCCCTGCGGTGAACGACGTCACGACGATTTCGTCGAAACTCAGCGCGAACGCAAGGATCCCGCCCGCAACCAGCGCCGAACGCACCAGCGGGAACGTGATCGAGCGAAACGTCTGGAAACCGTTGGCGCCGAGGTCTGCGCTGGCCTCCAACAGGTTCGGCGACATCCGGCGTAGCCGCGCAACAACGTTGTTGTAACTGACCACGATGCAGAATGTGGCGTGGGCGATGATGATCGAATGGACTCCGAAGCCGACTTTGAATGACACCAGGCCGAGGTCGATCTCGCGCACGAAGGTGTTCTTCAACGCCACCGCCGTCACGATTCCAGGCAGCGCGATCGGCAGCACCATCAGGTACGAGATGGCACTCTTGCCGAAGAACGAAAAGCGACTCATCGCAAACGCGGCCAGGGTGCCGAGGACGAGAGCGATCCCTGTTGCGGCCAGGGCAATCTTGACGCTCTCCCAAAATGCATCCTTGGGTGCCTCGGTATCCCAGGCCTGACGCCACCACTCCAGGCCGAGACCGCTGGGGGGCCAGTTCGTCGAGTCGGCCTTGTTGAAGGCCAGCACCGCAACCACGATCAGGGGCACATAGAGAAAGACGAGCCCGGCAATGGTGACGCCTCGCAGCCCGAGTCTCGAGAGAAATGAGAGTCGCATCAGACGTTCTCGAAAGCGCGTAGGCGGCTCATGCCGAGGAGATAGACGACGATGATCGCGATCGGCCACAGGGTGAGTGCCGCCGACAGTGTCGGGTTCTGTTGCTGGAGTTGATCGATGACGTTGCCGATCATTTGTTCCTTACCACCGGAGATGATCCGGGGGGTGATGTAGTCGCCGAGCGACAACGAGAAGGTGAAAATCGAACCAGCCGCGACCGATGGAATGAGCATCGGCAGAATCACGGA
>JANOQU010000155.1:0-9999 GCA_031422355.1 Actinomycetes bacterium | reverse complement strand
TAGCCGCCGGCCAGGATGTTGTGCAGGCTCACGAAGCCGAACTTGCCGGGGTGCGTGGATGCCCCGGTGACCAGGACGCCGCGCGGGTTGAACAGCGCCTCGAACTGCTCTGCCGTTGGCGGGACGTGCTCGACCAACTGCTGATCCCCGTCGGCGGGGACGCCGACCTCCACGAGTGCATCCACCGCGACCGGGCGACCATCGGCCCGCACGATCAAAGGGTTGACGTCGATACTGCGAACGTCGGGCCGGTCCGCCGCGACGGAGCCGAGACCGACGAGAACATCGATGAGCGCCTCTCGATCGACGGCTACCTCACCGCGGAACGCACCGAGCAATTTCTGAGTCGCGAGACTGTCGATCATCTCGCCGGCATCGAGACGGGAAATCGGTGCCGGCCGAAAGACCACGTCCGCGATTGCTTCGGCCAAGATGCCGCCGACTCCGAGCATCACCGTGGCTCCGAACTGGACGTCGCGCAGCACCCCGGCGATCAACTCTCGATTACCAGAGATCATCGGTGCTACGAGTAGGGAGACATCGCCGTCGGCAGAAGTTGCCCGGCCGAGCAACTCCTCGGACGCGGCCTCCACTGACGCGGCGTCGGCGAGGCGCAACTTGACCAACCCGCGCTCGGTTTTGTGGGCGATCGAATCACCGCACAGCTTGACGACGACCGGAAATCCCAGTTCGGCGGCCGCCGCCGCCGCCAACGCCGCCGTTGACACCTCACGCTCGTCCGCAATCGGTACGCCGTAACTCCTCAGCAATGCCTTGGACGCGGACTCAGAAAGGGTTTGACCAGTTGCCGACACGCTGCTCACCGTAGCCAGTCAGGTGCCGCTCACGTGCTCTCTGATCAGGTGGGCGATGTCGACGGCCAGTTCCTGGATCACCATGTGCGCAGCCGGCAACTCCACCAACCTCGAACCCGGGAGAGCCGCGGCGAGTGACCGGCTGTGGTTGATGTCGACCCAGCGGTCCTCGATTGCACCGATGACCAATGCTTTGGCGGTCACGAGCGAAAGGCGGTCGGAGATATCGAGTTCGATATCGAGGTCAAGATGGGCGGCGGATCCAGGTTCGATCAGACCGGCACTGATCGGCAACATCGCATCGATCATTGGTTCGACGACCGTCAGGGCACCAACGGTGAACCCGTCGGCCAACACGTACCGCACGAATAGTTCGCGGTCGGTCTCGATCAGTCGCTTCCAGAGGTCGAACGTGTGGCGCATCCGCGCGTCGGCGACAGCCCAACCGCAGAGCGACGTGACCGACATGGTTCGATCCGGCACTGCGGCAGCGGTTGCGAGGGCGACGACCGCGCCGAGCGAGAACCCGACGAGATGAAAATTCTGGATGCCGACCGAATCGACGATGGCAATGGCCTGCTCGACGAGATCGTCGACCGTCAGCGGTCCGGTCGGCATCGATGATTCACCGCTACCGGGGAACTCGATCAGGATGAATCGGTAGATGTCGGTGGGCAACGCCGCCCGAACCATGTCCCACGCGGTCCGGTTCATCGTTGTCCCGTGGAACATCACGATCGGCACGCCTTCGTCAGGACCTTCTACTGCATAGCCGACCGTTGCTTCACCGACACGAAGAGTAGCCATGCGCCACGGTAGCGAATGTGTGACGCTGACGCTTAGGGAAGCAGCGCGCTCCGGAAGAATCCGAGCACGTGATCGAGGCGCTGCTCCAGCTTCTTGGCCGAGAGCGGATCATCATCGAGGAGACCACCGAGAAACGGTGCCTCGCTGAAGTAGCTGAGCAGGGCCCCGTATCCGGTCAAGAGCAGTTGCTCGGGGTCGTGCTGACGGAATGTGCCAGCATCCATCTCGCGTTGGAAGTACGCGGCAGCATTGTCGAATCCGGGCCGCATCACGCCCGAGAGGTCGATGCCGAGGTGAGCGCCGTTGTCGAGAGCTTCTCTGCGCATCAACCGCACGTAGTCAGGGTTGTCACCGAAAAATCGGAATCCGGCGGTGAGCACGGATTCCACCTTGATCCAGCCGCGTTCGGTACTGCCGATCGCATCGGCGAGACGCTCGAACCAGTCCGACAGCAATCGCTCGAAGACCTCTCCGTACAACACTTCCTTCGAAGCAAAATGGTGCAGCAGGCTCGGTCGACGGATGCCGACAGCGGCAGCAATGTCGTTCAGCGAGGTGCCGTCGTAGCCGGTCTCTGCGAAACAGTGCAGCGCCTCGACGACGATTTGATCTCGCGTCGAGAGGTGTGCGGAGGGATGAGTCGAAAGGTGCTCCGCCGCGTCGACCATTCGAAGAACTGTACAGCCGCGTACTGTGTGCAGAGTGCCGACCATCTTTGCCCGACGGGTCTTGACACCGCGGGGGTGGCTGGGCCCGGCACGGATCGACATCGATGACAGCGGCTTGATCGAGTCGGTCGTCGAAGACATCGAGGCCGCTCGACTTGGCCCCGACGAAGCCTTCGCGACAGTGGTTGCTGGATTCGTCGATCTGCAGGTGAACGGGATTGATGACATCGACGTCTTCCACGCATCGGACCAGGATTGGGAACGCATCTCGGGGCTCTTGCTCGACCAGGGAGTCACGTCGTGGTGCCCGACACTGGTGACCAATCACCTGGATCGCCTCGACGAACCATTGAGGCGGATCGCTTCGGCTCGCGATGCCTCGCTCGCTTCGAATAACACCGCGGCGATCATCGGCGCCCACCTCGAAGGCCCATTCCTCGGCGGGGCTCCAGGGGCTCACCGTCGAGACCTTCTCGTACCGATCGACCTCGAATGGTTGCGAGGCCTGCCCGAGGTGGTCCGGATCGTGACGCTCGCACCGGAGTTGACCGGATCGGCTGCGGCGATTTCGATGCTCGCCGCCCGAGGAGTCGTCGTCTCCCTCGGCCACAGCACTCCATCGGTCGATGATGTGTCCGTCGCTGTTGCAGCCGGTGCCACCATGGTTACTCACCTCTTCAACGGAATGTCAGGTGTGCACCATCGCGACCCGGGCCTCGCATCGGTCGCGCTCGTCGACGACCGGCTATCGGTTGGGTTGATCGCCGACTTGATCCATGTCCATCCGACCGCATTGCAATTGGCTTTCCGCTCCAAGCGAATGGACGGAATCGTCCTCGTCACCGATTCGGTCGGTTGGCGACGAGGCAGCGTTGGAGAGGTCCGAATGGCGATACGCAATGGAGCACCTCGACTCGCCGACGGCACACTTGCGGGCACGTCACTGACGATGGATCAGGCGATCAGGAACCTGGTCGACGACTGCGGAGTTCCGCTTGATCGTGCGATCCGGGCCGCGTCTGCGAACCCGGCCAGGGTCGTTGGGTGTACGGATCGGGGCGAAATCACCATTGGCCGACGAGCAGATCTGGTCTCCCTCGACGACCGTCTGCGGGTCAGCGCCGTCTGGCTCGCCGGCCACCGAGTCCGGTAACTGGCCGACCGAGACCCGATACCCTGGCCGGGATGCAGATCGTGTCCGCCCTCTTCGTCGAGAACTTTGCGCTTCGCCAGGCCGCTGGACCGTCAACCCGGATCGACCTCACTGGCGCAATGTTCTCGATGGCGTCGCCGTCGCCAGTGCCAGTCACGATCGATCCCCATCTCGTGGCATTGATCTCGTGTGCGCCTGATGAACCCGGCAATGGCGTGTTCGAGGTCGTTTTCCGGAAGGGTCGTCTGGAGACCGACGAGCAAGTCGCTCGAAACGTCAGCCCTTTCACGGTCGAGCCTGGCAAGTTCACCTATCGGCTCGTCAAGGGCGAGTTGGAGTTCACTTCCTACGAGCAGATCTTTGCCCATTGCCGGATCGACAAGTCCCCGTGGCACTTGGTGCCATTCACGTTGCTGCCGCCAGCCTGATCCTGCGCTCCGTCGCAGCAACCGCGACGTGAACTTCAGCGTTCGATCAACTCGATCGCCTCCAAAATTGCCGCGGTCGTCACGTCCCACAGATCGTTCCCGCCGTCGGGTCCCGGGCGGAGCCCGCCGGAAGCATATGGAGCGTCGTCGCTACTCATACGCGGCGCTTCGATCAGCAACGTCGCCATCCCGGGCGCCACCCTGGCCTGGCCACTCCACAGGTAGAACGCGTTGTAGCCAGCGTGGGACAGCAGCGAAAGTCCTGTGCGTGCCGCAACGATCTCCGCCATTCGATTGCCCAAGTCGTCTGGTCCGCCTTGCCCCGACGATGTGCGCAATGGGGAATGCAGATGGATCGAGACCACTGGCTGCAACGACTCGGTGAAGACGATCAATGCCTGGGACTCCGGCTCGGTGAGGCTTGCTCCGTCGCGATTGAGATCCACATATCGGGTGTTACGACGCGTTCCGTTCGCAAGACCATCCGGGTTCAGCGTCGGGATGATCACGAGTCGAATGTTGTCTGGCACAGCGCCTTCGCGGCCAATGGCGCGAAGATGCTCGACGATCATCAAGGGCGAGCATTCGTCGCCGTGCGACGGTCCCACGATCAACACCGGTCGGCCCGTGGGATCCCCGTAGAACTCGGCGAGGATCTGGCGGCCCTCGCGAGATGTACCGATTTCGATCGCGGACAGATCGGGTTCGGTGATCGGTGTGTGCGCTGTGCATCCGATTTCGCCGCCAGGGAGGTAGCCGATTGGCTGGCGCGTATCGAGAATGCGTGCTGGCGAAAGCGCAACGTACGACGATGTCGCCGGGAAATATCCGTCCACGTCGACGACCAGGTCGGTGGGTTTCGACGTGAACAAGCACACTGCGCCAGCCTGGCCGATCTTGGCGATGACCGAATTGGCAACGGTCGATCCTGCGGAATAGTTCACGCTCGAAGCCGTTGGGCGGGCACTTCCGCACGGATAGACCGTGATGAAGCCGGCTCCCCCGGCGTCTGCGGCCGTGATGTTCAGAACAACAGAAGAGGCGTCCGCGGCCACGCCGGCACGACCCGCAACGTCGAGTTCCACCACCGATTGTTCAACGATGGTGCCGCCACCGAGAAACTTTCCGTCGATGGTCGAGGAGGTGGCTTCAAGGCGAGAGTCGATCAGTCGCGATGGAATGAGCGCAGTGAACGAACTCGCCGCGTCCGTCGAGCGGGCGAAGCCGCTCACGTCGACGATCAACTCCGCCGCCGCTGACGTGAAGATGCAGATCGTCCCGGACGGGCCGACCTTCGTCACGACGACATTGGCAACCGTGCGATGGGCCAGATAGTTCAGGTTCGACGCGGTCGGGCGTTCGCCACCGCACGGGTAGAGGGTGGCGAAGCCCGGTGACTGGGCTGCCGTCACGGTCAGATTCAACGTCACAACCGAGGCGTCGATCGCCACCGGCCCCCGGCCCGCAACGGACAGCTCTGTGACCGAGCCCGCCGGACGGAGACTGAGACCGGACCCGACCCCGTCGATCGTGGGTCCATCAATTCGAGTGTCCATCAGTCGAGCGGGCGTCGCGAAGGTGAAGTCGCCGTCCGCGGGGAACCATCCACTGACGTCAGCGATCACGTTGACGTAATTCGACGTGAAGATGCAGACCTTGCCGCCCACGCCAACCTTGGTGAGAACCGAGTTCGCAATCGTCGACCGGCCCGAGTAGTTGAGGTTCGACGCCATCGGTCGAGCGGTGCCACATGGGAAGGCGGTCAGGATCCCGTCCCCGGGTGAATTTGTCGCGATGAGGTTCAGGGCGACCGCTGCAGCGTCGGGTGGGACCCCGGCACGCCCGGTCACGGTCAATTCGACGATCTGGCCGGGACTCAGTATTCCGATTCCGGAGAATTGTCCGTCGGTCGTCGGAAACAGTTCGGAGGCGCGAGCAGTTGGCGGCGTCAGCCAGGGCATCGCAGACGTCAATGGGTTGGTCAGCATGCCCAGAATGATCAGGGAGCCCCCTCCCAGCGCCCGCCACATTTTCACAGGCGGCAACAGTATCGAATTCTTGACATGTGATTTCGTTCGGCGCCGGTGTCAGCCTGTCGCGCGCTTGATACGGTCGGCGAATGCGTACAGGGCGAACACTGGCTGGGCGTCTCGTCGTCGCGATCGGCCTCGCTGTGACCACGGGGAGTGCCGCACTCTCGATGTCGGGCAGTCGGGTGGTCGCCGAGGCGGAGAGTGCATTTCCGACATCAGATGGACAGTCGGCCGCCCTCGGCCTACGCCTCGCGGGTTCGGTGACCGAACTGGTCATTGCCGGCCGCGCCGGTGTCGCCCTCGATGCATCGGCCGTCGTCTTGAGTGTGACGGCGATCGGAGCCTCCGGACCCGGATTCGTCACCGTGTATCCATGCGCGGCTGGTCGTCCCAACGCCAGCCATCTGAACTACTCCCCTGCATCCACCGTCGCCAGCGCAGTCGTCGCAACGCTGGACTCGAACGGCAAGGTCTGCATCTTCACGTCCGCCGACACCCATCTTTTCGCCGACATCAACGGATGGTTTCCGGCCGACAGCGACTATCGGCCGACGGTTCCGTCGCGCCTGCTTGATACACGTCCTGGATCGCAGACGATCGACGGCCAGTCGGCCGGGTTCGGCGGTCTCTTAGCCGGGTCGGTGACGGAACTCGTTGTCGCTGGGCGGGCGTCGGTCGACGCCGACGTCGGTGCGGTCGTCCTCAGCGTCACGGCAACCGGCGCCACGGGACCAGGCTATGTCACCGTATTTCCGTGCGCTCAGGGGCGTCCGAACGCGTCAAATCTCAATTTTTCGGCCGGTGCGGTCATCGCAACGTCGGTCGTCTCCCAGGTCGACGAGAACGGGCGGGTATGCCTCTTCACGTCGGGCAGCACCCACCTCGTCGCCGACGTGAATGGCTGGTTCCCGTCATCTTCGACATACGAGGCTTCTCCGCCGGCACGATTGGTCGACTCGCGGCCAGCGACTGCAACGGTCGATGGGGCGGGAATGGGCGCCGGACTTCGCCTCGCCGGCTCGGTCACCGAAGTCGCCGTGGCGGGTCGGGGCGGCGTGCAACTGGGCGCATCGGCGGCCGTGCTGAATGTGACGGTCACCGGAGCGAACGGATCAGGATTCATCACGGTGTACCCGTGTAACGAGGGTCGACCGGTCGCCTCGAACCTCAATTTCACCACGGCATCCGTTGTCGCTGCGGCGGTCGTCGCCAAACTCGACCCGACCGGCAACGTCTGCCTGTTCACGTCCGGGACCACCCACGTCGTCGTCGATGTCAGCGGTTGGTTTCCGCCTGACGGCGGGTACAGCCCGATACAACCGCAACGGCTTCTCGACTCGCGTCAACAGGGTGCCAATGTCATCGAGATTCCAGGTTTGCCCGCTCAATCGGGCGTCGGTCGACGGGTCGTGTACTCGAAGTCGGTGATGCGCATTTGGAAGGTCGAGACCGACGGCAGCGTTGTCGACACGTACCGTGTCAGCGGACGAGAGGGGCAGCCCAAGCCCGGCACCTATTCGGTGTTCAGTAAGTCATTGCGGACATGCGCCCGCGCCCACCCAGATATCTGCATGCGATTCATGGTGCGCTTCGCTCACTCCCTGAGTGGTGACAACATCGGGTTCCACGAGATACCGGCCAGGAATGGCGTGCCGCTGCAGGCCGAGGATCAACTCGGTATGGCGCTCAGTGGAGGTTGCGTTCGTCAAGCCACCATCGATGCAATTCGGATGTTCGATTGGGCCGATATCGGAACGACGGTGGTCGTCACCGACTGACAGCCACAGAACGCCGAACCCTCCGGTCGACTGATCAGTTACAGTCATCGGCGTGTCTTCGACGTTGACCCCCGACCAGGATTCCGCCGCCATCAGCCTCATTCGGGGCTTCGCCATGGATGCGCCCCTGTATGCAAAGAGCGGCCATCAGGGCACCGCGATGGCGCTCGCCCCGCTCGGTCACGTGCTGTACAGCAGAGTCATGAACCACGATCCAGCCGATCCGAACTGGCCCGACCGCGACCGCTTTGTCCTGAGCAACGGACATGCCAGCATCCTGCAGTATTCGCTGCTGTTCCTGAACGGCTACGGACTCGAACTCGACGACATCAAGGCCTTCCGCCAGTGGGAGTCAGCAACACCAGGCCATCCCGAGGCGGGTCACACGGCAGGCGTCGAGGTGACCACCGGACCGCTCGGCCAAGGATTCGCAAATTCCGTCGGTATGGCGATCGCCGAGCGAATGCTGCGCGATCGTTTCGGCGCCGACGTGCAGCACCATCACACCTACGTGCTCGCCGGCGACGGGTGCTTCATGGAAGGCGTCAGCCACGAAGCGGCATCGCTCGCAGGGCATCTCCAACTCGGCAACCTCATCTGTGTGTACGACGACAACCACATCACCATCGACGGTGATACCGGCCTCGCATACAGCGATGACGTCGCCCTCCGGTTCG
Source organism: Actinomycetes bacterium (assembly GCA_031422355.1). Lineage (GTDB taxonomy): Bacteria > Actinomycetota > Acidimicrobiia > Acidimicrobiales > Ilumatobacteraceae > WLMZ01. The sequence goes on along the minus strand of JANOQU010000155.1, from coordinate 1,640 downwards.
AGGGCTACGGCTGGCACGTCGAAAAGTTGGGCGAGATCGCCGACGACCTCGATGCCCTCGAAGCTGCCCTTCGTCGCGCTGGCGAGGTCACCGATCGCCCGAGCCTGCTGATCCTTCGCAGTCATATCGGCCATCCGTCGCCGGACCTGACCGACAACCACGAGGCCCACGGCAACCCGTTCACTGCCGAACAGGTCAGTCGGACCAAGGCTGCAATGGGCATCGCCGACGAGCCCTATTGGGCGCCGGCGGACCTCGTCGACGCCTACCGCGCCCACGCAGGGGCCAATGGCAGCGCGGCAAACGCTGATTGGCAGGCTCGATTCGAAGCCTCATCGCTGAATCGGGCCGAGTGGAACGCGTGCTGGACGGCAGGTGGCCTCAAAGGCTGGGCCGACGACCTCCCGACGTTCGCGCAGGGTGAAAAGGTTGCAACTCGGGTCGCGATCCAGAAAGCGTTCGACGCGACGATCGCTGGAGTACCTGGCCTCGTGGCCGGTGCCGCCGACCTCACCGGCAATACCGGCACCAAGCTCGCCGGTCAGATTCCACAGGCGTTCGCGACACCTGGTGGGCGGCAGGTCTACTACGGCATCCGAGAGCACGGCATGGCGTCGGCAATGGTCGGCATGGCTCATCACGGTGGCGTGCTGCCGGCCGGCGGTACGTTCTTCGTTTTTCTCGACTACATGCGCCCAGCCGTGCGTCTCGCCGCGTTGTCGTCCGCCAAAGTCTTGGTCGTGTTCACCCACGATTCGGTTGGCGTCGGCGAGGATGGGCCGACCCACCAACCGGTCGAGCACCTCGCAACGCTGCGTTGCATTCCCCATCTGCAGGTCATTCGTCCCGCCGACGCGAACGAAACCGCCCAGGCGTGGAAGACCATCGTCGATCACGACGGACCAACCGCGCTCGTCCTCAGCCGCCAAGCAATCCCCGTCGTCACGGATGGCTCTGCAGTTGCGGTCGGCGCGGCTGTCATCCGGCCTTGCGCCAACCCTTCGGTGGTCTTGGTCGGCACCGGTAGCGAAGTCCATGTCTGTGTCGAAGCGGCCGAAAGGCTGGGCGAGGGCGGCGTCGAGGCCAGCGTCGTATCGATGCCGTCCTGGGATCGGTTCGAGGCCCAAACCGATGACTATCGCGCCAGCGTGTTCCCAGCCGGCGTGCCGGTGCTGTCCGTCGAGGCAGCCACGACGTTTGGTTGGCAACGGTATGCCGATGACTCGATCGGTATTGACCGCTTCGGTGCCAGCGCTCCGGGCGGACTCGTCCTCGACAAGTTGGGCATCAACGTCGACAATGTCGTCCAGCGCGCGAATGCGCTCGTTGCCCGCCTCTGAACTGCCCTCAATCTCACCCAATCCGCTCAAAAGACCGTCTCACCTCACAGGGAGTTCATCGTGGACCGACTCATCGATCTCGCCAACGATTTCCAACAGAGCCCGTGGCTTGACAACCTCAAGCGCAGTTACATCACGTCCGGTCAGTTGGCCGAATTGGTGCAACGAGGCGTTCGCGGACTGACGTCGAACCCAACCATCTTTCAAAAGGCGATCCAGGGTTCTCCCGACTACGACGAACAGTTCGGGGCGCTTGCGGCAGGTGACGACCATCCGATCATCCACGACTATTGGAAGTTG